>CAKZMS010000326.1 GCA_937128785.1 uncultured Opitutaceae bacterium
GATGGTTCATGCAGGTTTCGTTCATCATTCCCGTTTACAATCAAGTCGGCCATACGCGGCGCTGCCTTGAAGCACTGGAAACGAACCTGAATCCAACCACCGCCCATGAGATCATCCTGATCAATGACGGCAGCACCGCCGAGACGCGTTCATTTCTCGATACGCTTCCCGAAACGATTCGCGTTGAGCACCTGCCCGAAAACCAAGGCTTCGCGGCGGCCACCAACCACGGCGCGGGGATTGCCCGAGGTCGGTGGCTTTGCTTGCTCAACAATGACGTGGAAATCACCCCGGATTCCATCGAGGACATGTTAGCGGCAAAGCAACTCCATCCCGACGCGGGAGTCATCGGCAACGTGCAGGTTTCGACCGAGTCCGGGAACGTGGATCACGCCGGGATCAGGTTCATCGACGGAGGCTACCCGGTCCACGATCGACCGTCCGCCGGCGAGCTCACCCAACGGCCGGATGTCGAATCGGCTTACGCCGTGACAGCCGCCTGCTGCTTGGTGGATCGCCCGTGGTTCAACAACATCGGCGGATTCGACACCGATTACCAAAACGGTTTCGAGGATGTAGATTTGTGTCTTCGCGCCCGTGAGGCCGGATGGGGGGTCTACATTTCAAATCGCAGTGTGGTAAAGCACGCTGTCTCGGCCAGCCAGGGTCGCGGGCGTTTTGAATACCGGAATGCCCGAAAATTCCTGCAGCGTTGGGGGCCAAGAACCGCCGCCCTGCAAATTGAATCCGAACAGCTCGCAGCAAAACAATTCCGGCGACAGCGGGCGGCGAATCCCGGACCCGCTGAAGCCCCTCCACCGGTGCGCGCCGCCCGCGCGCGCATCCGAGCTGAGGCCGCCAAGGAAGATGAGATGGCGGACACGCCTCCGACCGTTTGGATCGATCTGTTGAGAATGGAACCGAGGGGAGCCAACGGGGGCATAAAGCCCCTGACCTACGGACTGCTGCGGGAGATGACTCAGTTGGAATGGAAACCCCTGCGCTTCGTGATCTTTGCGCAGGAAGCACTCCGCGGCGAACTTGAGTTCATCGACGAACAGGCTATCATCGCAACTCGCCATCCGGCTGGTTGGCAGATGAAGGGTGAGAACAACCTGCTTACGACTTGCACGACCGACGAAATCAAGGCCTCGCATCCCGCCGACGTGCTTTATTGCCCTTTCGGCACCTCGGAGTTCGCCCGACCTGACTTACCCTCCGTCTGTCTTTTGGTGGACGCGCTGCACCAAGACCTTCCTTCGGCTCTCCCCATCGAGGAGGTCAATTTTCGGGAAGATAATTTCAAACGCATCATTGGCTCGGCTACCTGGATTCAAACCCTCGCGCGTCACGGAACCGAACGGCTCGGTCACCACTACGGTCTCCACCCCACCCGTTGCTTCCACACCTATGCGGCGGTGCATCGGGAAATTGATCCCAACGCCACGGCGCCGACCCCAGGAGGGGTGCTCCCCACTTCGCCTTTCTTTTTCTATCCCGCGAATTTCTGGCCGCACAAGAATCACGAGGTGCTGCTGACTGCCTACCGGTTGTATCGCATCGAAGCGGGCGAAGCAGCATGGCCGTTACTCCTCACCGGCCATCCGGACCGCCGCATGGAATCGCTGCGGACCATGAGCGTCAATCTGGGCATGGCGGATACTGTAACCTTCGCCGGACATCTACCGGACGAAGATTTCACCGCGGTCTGGCAGCAGGCGGAGGCACTGGTATTTCCTTCGCTTCACGAAGGGTTCGGCATCCCCTTGGTCGAGGCCTTTCAAGCCGGGTTGCCCGTCGCGGCGAGTCGGGCATCCGTCCTGCCGGAAGTGGGCGGAGATGCGTGTGCGTGGTTTGATCCCCGCGACCCCGCTGATCTGGCTTCCACGCTGGTCACGATATCGCGCGACGCTCAACTCCGAGAGAGCCTCTCAGCCAAAGGAAAAGCGCGCCTTCCCCTTTTCCATCTCCACTATGAGGCTGGCCGCTTGAACCATTTCCTGCACGCCGCGGCGCGTAACCTGATGCCATGAAAATCGGACTCGATGTAGCCCAAACCGCCGCAGAACGTGCGGGCTGCGCCTGGTATGCCGATGCCTTGGCCCGGGCGATCGTATCGGTGGGAAGACCCGATCGACACGAGTTTGTGTTGTATCACCAATTTGGTGACTGGATCAATGGCGAGCCCGGTCACGGCACCTATCTGACCGGCAAGGATATTGCGATGCCGATGCGGACGCTCTTACCCGTGCCCGCTCGCGCACTGTGGCGCCAAATCGAAACAGGCGACGCGGACCTCCCCGGCAAGCCCGATGTGGTGGTATCCTCCAGTTTTCACGCGCCCCGGGTATCACCGGCGAAACTTATCTATGTGGTCCATGACATGGTCTTTTGGTCCCACCCGGACTACGCTACCGACGCCACTCGCCTCGTTTGCCAACGAGAACTTGGTCAAGCGGTCGCCCATGCCAATGCGTTCGTGTTTGTGAGTGAGGCAACGCGCCAGGACTTCGAATCATTCTTCCCCGGCTGGCTGGAGACCAGCGGTCGGCCCCATGAGATCGCCGGTGGGGCCAGTCGCTGGGACTCCGTTGAAGCGATTCCGCCCAAAGTCGAAGACGCTCCGTGGTTGATGGTCGGGTCGATCGAACCCCGCAAAAACCACGACTGCGCGCTAACGGCCTACGCGTCTTACTGCCGTCAGACGGAATCCCCCCGCCCGCTTCACATTGTCGGAGGCCGGGGCTGGCATTCTGAAAAAATCCACGAACGCATTACCGAGTTCCGCCGCAAGGGGCTGCCCATCATTTACCGCGGCTACGTCGATGACCGGCAGCTTCGTGACGCCTATCGCTCGGCCTATGCGTTGCTCCAACCCAGTTGGCATGAGGGCTTCGGCCTTCCGGTGTTGGAAGCTTTCAGCCAGGGACTTCCGGTGTTGGCCAGCACGAGGGGACGCCGCCCCGAAGGCGGAGGCGATGCGGCGTGGTTTTGCCCGCCCGCTCTACCGGATAAGTGGGCTGAACGCATGCGGGAGTTGGATCAATCCCCCGCCCGGGCAACGATCCTAGCGAAGGCAGGTTTGGCCCGGGCAAAAGAGTTCAGTTGGGAAAAAACGGCCAAAACCGTGCTGGATTTAGCCAATTCCATCCACGTAACCTAAGTGTTTCCCTCCCAGTGAATATCCTCTTCGCGAACTACGGCGACTGCACGTCGAACAGCCTCAATCATATCGGGGCGTTTGCGAATCAGCTTATCCGGAATGGCCACGACTGCATCGTAGCCATCCCCAATCACCCCGAGACCGCCCGGGTCCTGCCCCATCCACTGTTTCGCGTCGTCACCTTCGATCGCATGTTGGATGAGCCCAGAGCCTTCGCCAACCGTCGGGGAGCCGACGTGGTGCAAGTCTGGACTCCGCGAGAGAATGTTCGATCGTTCGCCATGCGCTACCTCGTCAGCGCTCCGGACGCGCGACTGATCATTCATCTGGAGGACAATGAGGAACATCTGACCCGTTCATTTCTCGAACGCGAAGAGACGTCCCTGGAACCGAATGCCGATCACGAGCTGGCGGAGCGTCTACCCGGTAACCTCTCGATTCCTTTACGGGCCCGCCATTTCCTGAAAATCGCGCATGGCCTCACGCCCATCACCGCCAAACTGCGGGAAGTCACCCCCTATTCCGTCCCGACTCCTCTGCTCCATCCGGGGATCGAGGCGCTGCCAAAGTTCTCGACCGAAGAGATTACCCGGGAACGCGCTAATCTCGTAAATTCGGAGAACGAGAAACTCATTGTCTACACGGGGAGCACGACGTTCGCGAATCTTCCGGATGTGAAGTGCCTGGCCACCGCCGTACGGATTCTGAACGAGTCCGGCATTCCGACCCGGCTCATCCGCACCGGGCTTCAACCCGAGGAATACCGAGAGGCCCTTGCCGAACTGGGCGGTTCATTTGTAACTGATCTCGGCTTCGTGCCGAAGTCCCGCCTCCCTCGTCTGCTGGCCGCCGCCGATGTGCTGGTGCAACCCGGTGCCGCCGGAGATTTCAACGACTATCGCCTGCCGTCCAAGCTTCCCGAATTTCTCTGGGCAGGTCGGCCCACGGTTCTTCCCGCCACCAATATTGGAGCTCAGATACGAGACGGCCGGGAAGGACTGCTATTGGCCAACGACAGTCCCGAAGAAATTGCCCGCCGCTGCCGGGAGGTATTCGAGAACCCCGAACTGGCAGCACAATTGGGCAAAGGTGCCCAATCATTTGCCCAACTGCATTTTAATCTCACGGCGAACACGCAAGGACTCGCGAACTTCTACGAATCTCTCGCCAGCGCCGAATCGGTCTTTGGTCAAAGCCCTCCTGCGTCCGACGAAACCGCGGTTTTGACCGATCGCCTGGACGCCGAATTGGGCACCCGCGTGAGAGGCCTGGTGGCGAAAATCAATCAACTTGAGACTTCTCTTGAGACGGCGAATCGCGAACGCCTGCGCCATCAAAGCGGTGAGCGCTACAACGCCGCCAAGATTCAAGAGCAGCGACACGTGACCGAGCATGTTCGCGCCGAACTGGCCAAAGTGAATCAAGACCTCGGCCCCTTGGTCGATCGACTGGAGCGGGAAAAGTCCGAGTTACAGAACCTGGTGGCGCACAACGAGCGGGAACACGAAAAACGTCGGCTCGAATTGGAGTTCAAACTGCAACGCGTGGTCCAATCCGGCTCCTGGGTCTTTACCTCCCCCCTGCGGGCGCTTCGTCGGGTTTTTCTCGATAGGTTTCTCCGGCAAGACAACGCCGCCGACAAGACCACCGCTCAGGCGGCAGGCCCGGTTGAGCAAGCCGAAGATTCGGTCGCGTTGGACTTCAGCCTTCCCCACTCAATCGACGAACCGGCGGATTGGGCCGCGGTGCCCTCCCGCGGACGTATCCGGGGATGGGTTGTCACCACCGACCAACAAGAAATCGTCGACCTGAGAATCCGGGCTGGAGACCTCAAGCTCGAGGTCAGCCTCGGCGTCCCTCGTCCCGATGTGGCGACCTTGCACCCGGATTACCCCTACGCCCGCAATGCCGGATTCACTGCCGACTATGAGTTGCCGCCGGGATGGAAGGGAGAAACTCTTTTTGAAGCTTTGACCGGCGATGGACAGTGGCGACGTTTTGCCGCGCGCCATACCGTCGTGATGTCGGGGGCAAAAGACAGTCTGCGCCATCACTACCGCGAATGGGTTCAGCGCTTCGATACCCTCACCTTGGCGGACACCATCAATCACCGGGCTCGAATCGAGGCGATGCCGGCCGAGGAGTGCCCGCTGATTTCGATCGTGATGCCGGTCTACAATCCGCCGGAAGTTTGGCTGCGGCGAGCAATCGAAGCGGTGCGCGACCAATACTATCCCAATTGGGAATTGTGCATCTCCGACGATGCGAGCACCGAACCGCACGTGGCGAAGGTGCTCGCCGAATTCAGCAATGCCGATGCTCGGATCAAAATAGCGCACCGCCCCCGCAATGGCCACATCTCCGCGGCGTCGAACACCGCGCTGCAACTGGCGACCGGCGAATTCTGCGCCCTGCTCGATCACGATGATGAACTGGCGCCCCACGCCTTAGCCGAAGTGGTGTATGCCTTGCAGAAGAAGCCGGAGCTCGAATTCATTTATACGGACGAAGATAAGATCGACGAGGGTGGTTACCGCTCCGATCCGTATTTCAAACCCGATTGGAATCCGGATTTGTTGAATGGGCAGAACTACACCTGCCACCTCTCCGTCTTTCGCACCCGACGGATGCGTGACATCGGGGGATTCCGGGAAGGCCTGGAAGGTAGTCAAGATTGGGACCTCACCCTTAGGGCCACCCGTGACCTCGCCGCCTCAAACGTGCATCACATTCCCCGGGTCCTCTACCACTGGCGGGCGATTCCCGGGTCCACCGCGCTGGTGATCGACCAAAAGGAAGACTACCCGTTTTTGGCCGCCGAACGGGCCCTCAAGGACGAACTGACCGCCCGGGGGCAAACCGCCGAGGTGATACCCGTGGAGGGTCGACATTGGCGGATCCGTTACCCGCTCCCCTCCCCGGCGCCGTCGGTCAGCCTGATCATTCCCACGCACAACGGTTACGAGTTGCTGCGGACCTGTATCGACTCGATTCGCAGTCGCACCGCATACCCCAATTTCGAAATCGTGGTGGTGGATCACGAATCAGACGATCCCACGATCCTCAAGTATTTCACCCAACTTGAATCCGAAGGCGTCAAGGTGATGCGCTATCAAGGAGCCTTCAATTTTTCGGCGATCAACAACTTCGCCGCGGAATACGCCAACGGACAGTTTCTCGCTTTCCTGAACAACGATCTGGAAGCAACACAGGCAGATTGGCTGACCGAAATGGTGTCGCAGGCCGCCCGTCCTGAAATTGGGGCGGTGGGGGCCATGCTCTACTATCCGGATGACACGGTTCAGCATGCCGGCGTGATATTGGGAATCGGGGGTTTGAACGGCTCCCCCTCCGTCGCAGGCCATGCCTTCAAAGACGCCAAACGAGGAAGTGAAGGCCAACGCAATCGCCTGAGGCTGGTGCAGAATTATTCCGCCGTGACTGCGGCTTGTATGGTGGTTCGCCGCACCACCTTCAAGGAGGTCGGAGGATTCGACGCGAAGGACCTGGCCGTAGCCTTCAACGACATCGATTTCTGCCTCAAAGTGCGCCAAGCCGGCTATCGCAATTTATGGACCCCCTTTGCCGAGCTCTATCATCATGAATCGGCCAGCCGGGGCATTGAGGACTCGCCCGACAAACTGGACCGCTTTGCCGGAGAGGTCGTGACCATGTG
>CAKZMS010000327.1 GCA_937128785.1 uncultured Opitutaceae bacterium
ACATCGTCGGCGGTCTGGACGAGAAGTTCCTCGTTGTGGTTGAGGCATCCGATCCGAAGTACGACACCGCCGCCACCAAGGCGCTGCTCGAATCCGCCGGCGGCACCGAAATCACCGAAATCGAGTCCTGAACCGATGCGTTACGTTTATCTCGTTGTATTTTTTGTGGTCGTGCTGGCCGTCGGAGCCCTCGGGTTCCGCGGATCCATCTCGACCCGGCCACCGCTTGAGGTGTTTCCCGATATGGACCGCCAGTCCAAGTTCCACCCGCAGGTGCCAACGTCGTTTTTTGCGGATGGCCGCACGGATCGACCGATTCCGGCCGGCACGGTGGCCCGCGGAGATCTTCGCGCCGACAGCCACCTGTATGCCGGACGCAACGCCGCCGGCGACTTCGCAAGCGGTTTCCCCACGGATCTTGAGATCGATCGCCAGTTCATCGACCGCGGTCGTGAGCGCTACGAAATCTACTGCACGCCTTGCCACGGTTCCCTCGGCAACGGTCGTGGTATCGTGACCAACTACGGTTGGGGCGGACCGGCCAATCTGCATGCTGACTTGATCCGCAATCAACCCGAAGGCGAGATCTACAACACTATCACCAACGGCAAGAACACCATGTTCTCCCTCGGGGACAAAATCGTGCCGGAAGACCGCTGGGCCATCGTGGCCTATGTCCGCGCCCTCCAACGCTCTCAAAACGGTCGGATCGAAGACGTTCCGGCCTCACACAAAGGGGAGTTGAACTGACCATGGCTTCTTCCACGACAGCTCATTCATCCGCCGCCCCGGCCGCCGCTTCCGGCAATGGCGCGGCTAGCAAAGCCCTCATCTTCGGGATCGTGGGCATCGTCCTGACGATTGCCGGCATCTTCGTTTCCGGCGGTTCCAAGGTCGCCTACTCCTGGCTCACCGCCATGACGTTTTGGACGGGAATCGCCATCGGCATGCTCCTGCTGATCATGATCCATCACATCTTCGATGCGAATTGGTCCACGGTCATCCGCCGGCAGTTTGAACACGGGGTCTCCGCTTTCCGTTGGCTGGCGCTGCTCTTTGTGCCTCTCATCGTCGCCTCCATCATCGAACCCAGCGTGCTTTGGAAGTATTTCGACGTGAACTACGACCTCGCGAACGTCGGCGGTCACGGCACGGTGGGCGAGGATGTGCTCTGGACGAAAAAGTCCGGCATGCTGAACTTTAAGTTCTTCCTCGGGGCCACGGCGATTTCGTTCCTGGGCTGGAGCTTTCTCGCGAGTCGCTTCCGTCGTAACTCCTTCAATCAGGATGCCGATGGCGATATCAAGTGGACCCGCAGCAGTCGCATCTGGTCGGCCGCCGGCCTGCCATTCACCGCGGTTACCTTGTCGCTCGTCGTGATCCTCTGGGTCAAGGCATTGGACTATCACTGGTTCTCCACGATGTTCGGCGTGTGGTATTTTGCCGAGTGTGTCCGGGGGGCGCTCGCGATCGGTATTCTGATCATGTGCTGGCTGACCACCCGGGGTGACTACCAGGGTGTGCTGACCAAGAATCACTGGTATTCGATCGGCATGCTGTCATTCGCCTTCACGGTGTTCTGGGCCTACGTCACGTTCTCCCAGTATTTCCTGATCTGGAATGCGAATATCCCGGAAGAGACCTTTTGGTATAACATCCGCGAAATCCAAGCCAGCACGGGCGAGCCCAACCAATGGAAATGGGTCGGCATGTTGCTGCTGTTTGGTCACTTCTTCCTGCCGTTCTTCGGCCTCATCAGCTACCCGGCCAAGATTAACCAGAAGTGGATGAAATTCATCGCCACCTGGATCTGCCTGATCGTGCTGATCGACATCATTTACAACGTATGGCCGGCCAAGAAGACCCCGGACGGCGACCCGTTCCCGTTCCTGGCGCTGCACCAACTCTGGACCATCACCGCGGTGATTGGCGTGGGCGGGGTGTGTGTCTGGGCCTACCTGAAGAGCTTCCCCACCGCCAAATTGATCCCGATCCGTGATCCGCGTATTGGCGAATCCCTGACCTACCATGAGTAATTCAAATGCATCTCCCGCTCCGGTGGTGTGGCCCCTGGTGGTCGCCGTTCTCGGTGTGTTTGCGATCTTTCTGGTCATCGTGACTTTGGCTCGCACGCCGGTGACTCCGCTCACCGCGGCGGTCAACGTGCCCGAAGATCAACAATGGAAACTTACTTCCGAAGGCCGGAAAGCCCGTCGGGCCGAGGTCGAAGGCGCCGCGAAAGCCGAAGCTACGAGCTACGCCTGGATCGATCGGACGAGCGGCGTGGTTCGCCTGCCGGTTCTGCGACCACCATGCCGCTTGCCACGAGCGTGGTGGGGCGGCCGTGACCTGCCGGTCCTGTTTGCACGCGACGCCGATCGAAGGCGGATGGCACTGCGCCCGACACGACCGGATGCTGACGCCTTCCGAGCAGCGCGCCGCCTGCGGCCGCCATCTCTTCATCCCCGATCTCGTTCCGGGCGAGGTCATCGATGCGGGCGACGATGTCGTCACCTACCGCATGGCCGATGGCTCGACCTGGGCAAACGACGCCCGCACGACGGAGGCCGCGCCATGCTGACCCTGCGCCCCTACCAACAGGCCGCGATCACCGCGATCTACGGCTATTTCCAGAAGAACAAAGGCAACCCGCTGGTGGTTATCCCGACCGCCGGGGGCAAGTCCCTTGTCATGGCCGCCTTCATTGAGGGCGTGCTGAAGGCATGGCCCGACCAGCGCATCCTGATCGTGACTCATGTGCGCGAGCTGATCGCCCAGAACCATGCCGAGATGATCGGGCTCTGGCCCGAGGCACCTGCCGGTATCTATTCGGCGGGCTTGGGCAAGCGCGAGGCACGGGCGCAGATCCTCTTTGCAGGCATCCAGTCCATCCACCGGCGCGCGCAGGAGGTCGGCCACACAGATCTCGTGCTGATCGACGAGGCGCATCTCATTCCGGGCAATAGCAGCACCATGTATCGGCGCTTCCTTGATGGCCTCACCCGCATTAACCCGGCGCTCAAGGTGATCGGGCTGACCGCGACTCCATTCCGGGTCGATAGCGGCATGTT
>CAKZMS010000328.1 GCA_937128785.1 uncultured Opitutaceae bacterium
GCGTTGCCGCTTGCATGGGGGCTGATGGATGGTTGGCTTGCCAGCTTCGAATACCGAATTGATCTGAGCATAGTCTGGTTCGTCGGGGCGGGAATTGCAGCGCTGATCATCGCCTGGGCGACCGTGATCATCGCGGGCGTGGCGATTGCGTTTATGCCCTCCAAACGCTCCCCGCCGCGGGTGCAGGTGACCAAACTCGGAGTGCTGTTGGGGCTGGGAGCGGCGGCGGGACAGGGCTTTGGGGCCGTCATCAGCCGGCGCGCCTACGAGATCACCACCGAAGCCGGTATGAGCATCGACGGCATCACGGCCGCCTATCAGCGCATCAGCGGGGGTCTCGTGATCACGGCGGCCTACTTTATATTTGTCTGGCTGCACGAACGCCGCACCGAGGCCACGGCTCCTCGTAATCCGAGCAGTTTCTTCGGTCGGGGCGGGGGCTACATGTTAGGCAATGCGATGCTGGGGCCCATCCTCGGAGTCAGTTGCTACCAGTGGGCGCTCGCCACCACGCCTTCCGGCATCGTCTTGCCCATCGTGGCCACCACGCCGCTGGTGATCATTCCGCTCACCTATTGGTTTGAGGGCGATCGCCCCAGTCGTCGCTCCCTCGTCGGGGGCATTGTGGCCGTCGGCGGCGTGGTCGCACTCACCCTCGTGCGTTGACGCGGCCCGCTCGGGTTGTTGGGTTCTCCGGTTCCATGCTCACTCTAGCCGACGTCGCCAAGTCTTATGGCACCCGAAACCTGTTCTCCGGCATCTCGCTTTTCGTCGCGAGAACCGACCGGCTGGGTTTGGTCGGACCCAATGGCGCGGGCAAATCCACCCTTTTCAACCTAATCCTGGGCGAGGAGTCGCCCGACGAAGGAGTCATCGAATGGGAGCGCGGTGCGGACTTTGGCTTCCTGCCGCAAGAAAGCGCTCCGGTCGGAGATGAGACCATCATCGGTATCGCCACCAACGGCGCCAAACTCGACCTCGAGGGCGACGACGACGAGGATTACGACATCGATTGGACCCTCGAACCGCGCGCCCGCAAGATTCTTGCCGGTCTCGGGTTCAAGGATCCCGACATGGACGAGCCAGCCAAATCGTTCTCCGGTGGCTGGATCATGCGCGCCCATCTGGCGCGTCTGCTGGTCTCCGAACCGGCCCTCCTCCTCCTCGACGAGCCGACCAATCACCTCGACCTCGAAGCACTGCTCTGGTTGCAGGATTATCTGACCCGCTATCCGGGCGGCCTCCTGCTCATCTCCCATGACCGCGCTTTCCTGAATGCGCTCTGCAACGGTATGCTCGAGCTGCGGGGCGCCACACTCCACAAATACCACGGCAACTACGACGACTACCTCGCCCAAAAGGACGCCCGCTACGAGCAACAGCTCGCACTTTATAAAAGCCAACAGCGCGAGATCGCGCATCAGCAGAAGTTCGTCGACCGGTTTGGCGCCAAGGCCTCCATGGCCACTCGCGCGAAGTCAAAAGAGAAACACATCGAGCGCCTCAAGTCCGACGCCGTCGAATCGCCCGAGGAAGCACTCGCCCGCATCAACTTCAAATTTCCCCAGCCCGCGCGCTCCGGCCTGAAGGTGGTTCAGCTCAAGGATGTGCACCAGTCCTACGGCGACCACGTGGTGTATCGTGACCTGAGCTTTACCGCCGAGCGCGGCGACAAGATGGTTTTGGTCGGACCCAACGGCGCCGGCAAATCGACCTTGCTGAAAATCCTCGCCAATGTCGTGCCGATCAACTCCGGCGAACGTGAACTCGGCGCCAACGTGACCCTCGGCTACTTCGCGCAGAACCGGGCCGAAAACCTCAAGCTCAACGCCACGGTCTTCGACAACGTCATGGAATTGCGCACGGCCGCCAATGGCCTGACCGAGCAAAAAGTCCGCGCCATTCTCGGCGCTTTCCTTTTCCGCAAAGACGATGTCTTCAAAAAAGTCAGCGTGCTCTCCGGTGGGGAAAAATCCCGTCTCGCCCTCGCCCGCCTGTTGGTCGATCCGCCAAATCTGCTCCTGATGGACGAGCCGACGACCCACCTCGACATCCCCTCGATCGACGCGTTGATCAACGCCCTCAAATCCTTCCCCGGCACCTTCATCTTCCTCACCCACGACGTGTATT
>CAKZMS010000329.1 GCA_937128785.1 uncultured Opitutaceae bacterium
GAAGAGGGCGAAGGGCTTGACCCGCAGCGGCGCGACCGGGGCCGAGAGCGTTATGAGAAATTTGGCCATCACGATGTTCAACCGGTTCACCGGGCTGCACAGCAAGGTTTCCATCGTGCCGCGTTCCTTCTCCCCCGCAGTGAGGTCCATGGCCGGATACATCGCACCGGTCATACACAGGATGACCACAATGTACGGCACGAACCCTCCAATGGCATTGCCGCCGACTTTTTCAGGTGGGGCCACATTTTCTGACCGCACCTCAAAGGGTTGAGCAATCGTTGATGGCAGACCGCGTTCGGCCAGACCTTCCGCCACCATGCCATCGCGGTAGTTGGTGAGGTAACCGCGTAGCTCACCGCGACCCATGCCTGATTTCATCTCCCCCTGATAATGGTAGATGGTGATGTCCGGCGCTTCGTCAGAGGAAATCCCCTCCTGAAATCCTGCCGGAATCTCGACGGCTACCCGGATCGCCTTGTTGGAGATCTTGTCCTTAAAATCGTCGGTCGCATCGACCACGCGGAACTTTTCGTTGGCGCGGATTCCGGCCGCGAGTTCGGGCGCGTGTTCCTCGCCGATGATCATGACCGTGGCCGCCTCGGTCTGGGCCTGCTTGATGACCTTGGTCATGACAAAACCGGCCCCAAAAATAATGCCCGGGATCACTAAAGTCGGGATGAGGAAGGTGGTGATGAGCGTGCGCTTGTCGCGCAATGTATCCGTCATCTCCTTGAAATAGACGGTGCAAATGGCGTTCCAGTTCATGACAAAAGTAGTCGGTTAAAGTTGTTTTTCGATCGCCGCCGCGAGCGCGGCTTCCCCACCAACGGCCTTCACAAAGATCTCTTCCATGTCGGTCTCCCCATACCGCTGCTGCAGCTCAGCCAGCGTGCCCTCGGCCACGAGCTGACCATCATGGATGATGCCGATCCGATCACAGAGCTTTTCGATTTCGCTCATGACGTGCGAGGAGTAGATCACGGTTTTACCCCGATCCCGGCAATCTCGCACAAAGCGCACAATCGCCCGGGCGGTCATGACATCCAGACCGAGCGTGGGCTCGTCAAAAATCATTACCGCCGGATCGTGCACTAGGGTGCGCGCAATCGAAGTTTTCTGCTTCATGCCGGTGGAGAACTTGTCGCACTTGCGATCGAGAAATTCATGCATGTCGAGCTCGTCGGCCAATTGCTTCACCCGGGCTCGAATCGCACCGTCCTCCATGCCGTTGAGCCGTCCGAAGTAGGTGATCATTTCACGGGCGGTGAGTCGTCCGTAAAGGGCGGTGCTGGCGGCGAGGAATCCGACAGCCGCCCGCACTTGGGCGCCTTCCTTCACCACATCATGTCCGGCCACGGTCGCCGAACCACTGGCGGGCTTCAGCAGGGTGGCAATCATGCGCAGCGCCGTGGTCTTGCCGGCGCCATTGGCCCCGAGCAAACCGTAGATTTGACCTGGTTCGCAGCGGAACGAGACATCGTCCACAGCGCGCACCACGCCCCGCTTCTTGTCCTTGAACGTCTTGGTGAGATTGATGGCTTCGATCATTTTAAAATCAGAGTGGGTAAAACCACGAAATACACGAAAGAGATCCGGAATCCGGAGGCAGGCGCTTCAGGTAGACTGGTTTCGGGTATTTCGGGTGTTTCGTGGTTACTAGTTAAACCTGCCTCAGAGGCTCATGCGTTCGCGGAAGGCCTGGGCTTGGCGGCGACTCAATTCGACTTTGGCTCCACCTTTGAGCTCCACCAGGAGGCCGCCGCTGAACCACGGCTCGATCTTTTCGATCCATTCGAGATTGATCATCTGGCGACGATTGGCGCGGAAGAAGGTCTTGGCATCAAGCCGAGCCTCCATCGCGTTTAGGGAACGGAACAGCTGAGGCTGGGCATCGTCAAAATGCACCCGGGTATAGTTGCCTTCGCTTTCGAGCAGGCGGATGCGCTTTACCTCCACGAACCAGCAGTTGTCGCCCTCGCGCACAAAGACCTTGTCCTCCGGCCTGAGCACCTCCGGCCGTTCCGCGGGCTCCGAGGTGACTGCACCCCGATCCCGCAGTCGTTCCAGCGCAGATTCGAGACGAACGGGATCCACCGGCTTGAGCAGATAGTCGAGCGCATTGAGCTCAAATGCCTTCACCGCGAACTCATCATAAGCCGTGGTGAAGATCACCAATGGCACCGGGGGCTCCAAGGTCTCCAAAAAATCCAAACCGGTCTCGCCCGGCATCTGCACATCGAGGAAGAGAAGGTCGGGCTTGAGCGCCTTCAACTGCTCCCGAGCTTCATCCGCATTGCCGGCTTCCCCAACGACTTCGATTTGCTTTTTTTCGGCCAGCAGGCGGCGGAGCTCGCCGCGCGCCAAACGCTCATCGTCGATCAACAGGGCTTTCATGATGAGGGTGCGGGGTTAAGGCTGGGGCCGGGCGCGGGCTGCGCCACAGAATCAAGGCTCGTGGACGGAGGCGGGGCCGGCCGTTTGGTCTCCGGAATCACCACGGTGGCGGTGACTTCGTCGGCCCCCGTCTGACGCAAATCGAGCGAAGCAGTTTCGCCGCTCAGCAACCGCAGCCGGTCCAAGGCGTTGCGCAGGCCCAGTCCCGTCGATCGACTCGACCGCTGATGGGCGGCGGCTTTCAGGTGCCCGGGATTGCGGACCGCTATGACGAGGTCAGAGTTTTCGATCGTCGCCTCTATGGAAATTTCACCGCCTGCCGGCCGGGTCGAAACTCCATATTTAACGGCATTTTCCACCAAGGTCTGCAACAACATCGGAGGGACTAAACGGTGCAAAGCCGACGGTGAGACCTCCAGCTTGAGCCTCAGGCGTTCTTCGTGTCGCACCTGCTCCAAGGCGAGGTAATCGTTCACGACCGCCAGCTCATCCTCGAAGGAGACGGTTTCTTTGGTCCCAGACTGCAGGGAATAGCGCAACATGTTGGCCAATTGAGTCACGGCACTGCGCGCCCGCTCCGGGTCCTCGTCGATCAGGGCCCGCACGCTGTTGAGCGAATTGAAAATAAAATGCGGATTTACCTGCGATTTCAGGGCGCGCAACTCGGCATCCTTAACCACTGCCGCCAACCGCAACCGCTCGATCTCGGAACGATTGAAACGATCGAAAACGTGATAGCCAAAATACCCCAAGAACCAAACCATGAAGATGATGGTTCCGTTCACACTGCTGATGGCCATCAGCACGAACGGGTTGAGCTTGTCAGGGTATTCCTGCCCCATCAGGCCAAACGACCAGCCAAACCCGACAATGGTCCAGGCGATGGAAATCACTACGGCCAGTGCCATCATCCGGGGGACCAGGTGTCGCCACCCCATGTCTTTCAGGCCCCATCGCTCCACATAGACTCGCGAACCATGGGAAAACAACAGGCCCACCAGCCCGATCATGACCACCCCCATAACATCCTGAAACTTGACGGGGTCGGCGTCCGGTGTGCGGAAAATCACCGCAAAAACCAGCTGCACCACGATGAAAGATCCCCAGCCAAACGATTGGCACATCACATAAATGCGCTCCTTGGCACACTGCCGACGGGAATCGGCTCGCGGATCGTGAAATGGGGGAACGGAATCGGACACGTCGCCAATCTACACCATTTTACCTCGGATCGCGCAATCTTTGGACAAACGGCATGACCTACGGGACGAGCGGCGAACACCCGCCTACTTCGGACTTCATACTTCCGGCAACTTACCTCAACCTCAGCCCATGCCTTCTCCCCAAGTTGTCGTCGTCGGAAGCTATGTAGTGGACCTCTGCTTCTACTGTGATTCATTCCCCCGCCCGGGCGAAACCCTGATGGCCACGTCGAAAACCGGCCCGGGGGGCAAGGGCTCCAACCAGGCCGTCGCCGCCGGTCGGGCCGGGGCGCCCACCCTCTACGTTGGGGCGATCGGCAACGATGCTTTCGGTCGCGACGCCAAGGCGTTCTACAAGTCCGAAGGCATCGCCGCCAAATGGGCGGTGAAGAAGACCCAACCCACCGGTTCTGCCGCCATCATGGTCAATGCCGAGGGCCAGAACGAGATCCTCGTCTGCCTCGCCGCCAACGCCCGCCTCGCCAAAGCCGATCTGCCGGTCAAGGCCATCCGCGAGGC
>CAKZMS010000330.1 GCA_937128785.1 uncultured Opitutaceae bacterium
GAGCGGTCCCTGCTTCCGGCTATCCGGCTGGAAGACCGGGGGATGATCTCTATCAATTTCGACTACAGCCTGAATGAAGGCGAAATCCTGCGATTCAGCAGTGGTGCCGTATCAAGTCACTCCTACGATTGGGCTTACCTTGTTGGGATTGAGTTCAGTGATTAACTGCTTCACTCAAAAGCGTGCAAAGCAAACCACCCACGGGCCGCGAATCAGCGGATGTTGTCGCGCCGGCCCCGCCCCATGGGAAGGGGACGCACTTCGCGAAGGCTGATTGGGTGGGACTGACTTTGCTCCTGCTTACCTTCGTGATTTGGGGAGCACATCTGCGGGTAGGATGGAATCACCCCCACATGGCGGGCCAAGAGTTTCGGCAGGCCCAAACCGCACTCTCGATCCAGGCCATCGCCCGCGATGGCTACAGACTGGATTACGCCACCCCGATTCTGGGCAAGCCATGGTCGATCCCCATGGAGTTCCCGCTTTACCAATGGTGTGCGGCGGCCTGGGTTGACCTCACGGGGCACAAAGAAGTGGTCGCGGGTCGTTGGGTGTCGCTCCTGGCATTCTTGGGCGGGCTGCCGGCTGTTTTACTGATATTGAGGGCGGCCAGTTTCAGTTGGGGCGCAGGATTTATGGTCCTCGCGTTAATCGTATCCACCCCGATCTATGCATTCTTCTCCGCGGCAGTATTGATCGAGTCGATGGCTTGGAGTGCCTCTTGTTGGTTTTTGTGGGCCGTGCTACAGCATCGCGCGAGCACACGGGATCGATATCTCGTCTTCGCTCTCGTCGCCGGCGTAATTGCGGTGTTGGTAAAGCCTACGACGTGGGCGGTGGCCTGTATTCCCTGGGGGATCTTGTGGTTGAAGGATGCGAGTCGACTGCGTCGCAATTCGCCTTGGCGCCCCCTCGTCAAACAGGCGTTATTTCTGGGGGTTGGATTGCTGCTGCTGGCTTTTGGCTGGATCACCTTTGCGGATCACGTGAAGTCGCAAAACCCGATTGCTCACTTTCTGCTGTCGACGGAGTTGACGAATTTCAACTTTGGCAGTTGGACTTCAAAATTCTCACCGGCGACGTGGGCAGCCCTGACTGCCCGCTGGCAGGCTGGCATCATTTCCTGGCTGCCGTTGGTGCTGGGAATAACGGTTTCGTTGGCGTTGCCCAGCACGCGGGGATTGGCCTTTTGCAGCCTCCTGGGATTTTTGGGAATACAACTGGTGTTCACCAACTTGTATGTCGCGCATGACTACTACTTCTATGCCAACGGTGCCTGTTTGGTCGTGGCGGTGGCTGCGGGACTGGCGGGGTGGTGGGATCGATCTTCCGGATTCTGGACCGGTAAGCTGCCCGTGGGCGTCCTTTTTGCCGTCCTGGTGAGTATGAACTTTTATTCCTACCGGGAAGGGCTGTTTCGGGGAATCATCGAACAATCCGACGAGGAGCCCAAGCTCGCGGTGCTGCTGCGTGACCTCACGGAACCCGATGATGTGATCGTCTCGCATTCAGGAGATTGGAATTCCGCGATGGCGTTTCATTCCCAGCGAAGAATGCTGATGATTCCGGATTCCCAGATGTTTTTTCATCCGGATAAAGTGAATGAAAATATCGCCCTGCTGGATGGAGAATCGGTGCCGCTGCTCATGGTGCAGGGGGAGGGTAGACGACAACCTGAATGGGTGGCGGAGAGAGTGCTACAGCTGGAGCTTCATCCGGTTCCGCTGTTTGTTTGGAACAGCACCATCGCCGTTTACAGCAAACCGAATCATTACCCCAAGATGGCCGCAAAGCTTCAGGAGATTCCCTGGGGTGAGATTGCCCTGCCAGCTGACGACGGACTGGTGAAGCCAATGGACCTTCCGGTGCTGGCGGAGGATGCGCGGGACCAGATTGCGCCTGCTCTGGCTGTCCCGCCCACCCGCGGACAGTTTCCGCATGGGGTGATTATTTCTGAGATCGATGGCAGCACCTCTTTACTGGTGCATGCTCCCACTGAACTGGCATTCCGGATTCCGCCGGGAGCCC
>CAKZMS010000331.1 GCA_937128785.1 uncultured Opitutaceae bacterium
CCTCCTGCGCCACGGCTTCGGCGGGCAGGCAAATATCAAGTAACAAGATACAGCGGCTAAACGTGTCCGCCGCCCCGGGGTCATGTCGTGAAATTGTTTATGGAGTCCGCCGAAGCCTTGGCGAAGGAGGGCGGAATGGACAATTTACGACGTGACCCCTTGCCCGGTCCGAAGAATCAAACTCCCCCAGCATTAGCCAAACCCGTTCCACTCCGCCCTGCCGAGAACGATAGCGGTTAGTCAGCCTTTGCCCCCACTCGCGCCGCTAAAGACCGCAGTTTCGCCCGCAGCGGCTGGCCTCGTTCCGTGAACTTCCGCTGCAACTGCTCATACTCTTCGCGGCCGGCAGCCGTCTCCACCTTGATCGGTTCGTAGCCCAGTTCGCGGAGATCGTAAGGGCTCGCTCGCATGTCGACTTCACGGATGTCCCGCGCCAGTTCAAAACACGCGAGCAGTAACTCGCCCGGGGTGACCGGATTCAGTTTATACGCCCACTTGTAGAGATCCATGTTGGCGTGCAGACAGCCGGGCTGCTCGAAGTCGATGGTGGTTTCACGCGTCGGTTGATGCCGATTGAGTGGTCGGGCGGGGGGCGTGAAAAAACGAAACGCGTCAAAATGGGTGCAACAGCCCGAGCCTTTTTCGACGACTTGGGCAACCTCGTCCGGCGCAAAACGCAGGGGGTGTCGGTTGTGCCGAATCTCCTCCGGTGATTGCCGGTAGACCATGGCCCATTCGTGCCAGCCAAAACAGCCGAAGAATGCCGGCCGATTCGCCGTGGCCTCCAGGTAGGAGGCCAGCCAACGCGCAAAGCCCCGGCGCTTTTCCGGGATGCGATCCAGGTTCAATCGCACGCCGTCCTCACATTCTTGATACTCGGGCCAGCGCAGAAATTCCCGGGCCTCCTCACCCGCGAGTACGACGTCAGGTCCCGGATGCCAGCGCCGCAGGTGCCCGGGTCGCAGCGAATAGTAGTTGAAGAGAAAATCTTCGACGGGATGGGCCTTGCCGCGGGCAGCGCGTTCGCGGTGGTCACCGATCAGTTCATCCACCCGCGCGGCATGGGCCCGCTGCCGTTCCCGCCAAGTAGCGAGACTAAGTTGGCTGAAAGCGGTGCGGAGAATCATCGGCGCAGCAGTAATTTTCGCACGCCCTCGATGGGCGGTGCGGTGACGGGCGCCAAGGGTAAGGGGGAGTGAGGCAGGAGCGTTTCAATGACCGTCGGATGAGTCATGATCGGGCCGGTAAGCCCGGCGGGAAGTTCATCCAAGGGCGTCTGGGGAAAAAGCCGGGTCGCGACTTCGGTGGCGAGCTCCAGCAATGGCAGGGCGGATGCTTTGACCATCTCGCTGGCGGTCTGGTCGCCCTCGGCCGCCAAATGCAACACCCCGGGTGCAAGGGAAGCGATGACTTTGTTGGGCGCGGGGTTCTGGTAAAAATAGCGGGTCAGGGACGGCGTATCGTAAACACTGATACTTTCACCGTGATCCTTGATCAGTTGTCCGATGCGGGTGGGTTTGGCCCAGCTCTGTAGTTCCAGCAATCCGCGCGCGATGGCGCGTTGACCGAGATCGTAACCGCTGCCGGGGTCGCCGAACCGCCAACCGAGTCCGCCAGCATAGTGGGATTCACCGTGGGCATCACGCACCGCCACGAAAGACCCGGTGCCGCCATGCAGCACCAATCCCGGTTCACCATCAGTCGCCAGCTCCAATACGGGCAGCGAGTCCTTGAAGGCCGCGACTTCGCCAAAATCCTCGAGATGGGCCGCAAAATCCTGCCAGAACTGTGGAGAACCGGCCATGTAGAGATGAGTGCGAATCACTGGCTCGCGGTAGATTTGTCCCAGGGCTTCCAATAACACGGCCCGGGCCTGCTCCTGTCCCACCACGTTGGGGTTGCAACCCGGGGCAATGTGTTGGGTGACGACCTCGCCATCGCCATCGATAAGCACCAATTCGGTCTTGGTGCCGCCGCCGTCTACGCCGAGCTGAAATGGTCCGGACATGCTGAGTTCAACCGATCAACTTGGACAACCGCGTGCGGTAGCGTTTGGACAGCGCGATGTTGGCTTCCATGCCCCCGGGTAGGTTCTGGCTGCGCACCACCGGCAGTTCGTGGCCGTTGTCGCGCAACCAGGTCATGGTTTCCATGGCCAACAGATTGAGCAGGGTCGCGCCGATAAGAGTGGAGGTTGGCCCCGCCTTCGCCGACGAGTCGGCGGGCAGGCCCGCCAAGGATCCATTGTTCATTTCGACGATCGCATCGCCGGAAACGCCGAGATTATCCAAGACGAGGTCCGAAATCGCGTGCAGGTTTTTGCCGCCGGGATGTACGGTCGCGGCCGTTGTGCTCATGGCCACCGAAGTAAGGGCGATCACGGTGAGCCCCTTTTCCTTGGCGTAGAGCGCGACCTCGATGGGCGAAGCATTTTTACCGGAATTGGATATCACGATGATGACTTCGCCGGCGTGCAGACCATTCGTATGGTCGTAGCGCTCGGCCAGGCGGCTGCCATAGCCGACCACGTTCTCCGAGAATCCCATGCCGGGATCAAAGATACCAGATACTGGCATCAGACCGCCGGCCCGCCCAATGATCTCCCGCCCGATGATTTCACTGTGGCCGCTACCGAAGGTGTGAAGCACCCCGCCGTTGGCAATGGACCGGCCGATCAGCCCTCCGGCGGTTTTGATGACGTCCATATTCGCATCGCGAGCTCGATCGAGCATCGCACGGGCGGTTTCAAAATACTCCTCCGCAGGTGATTTCATAAGCCTATAAAAAATTTACTAACAGTGGGATAAGCGATAGTTTAACCAATATGGTTAAAGTCCTCGCTGGCCCAGCGCCCGTAGACGCCGCAGGGGAGGACTTTTTCGTCGGCTTGGATGGGGATCCCGATTTCGCCGCCGGTGACGACCCCGCCGCGCTGCCGCATCAGCTCGCCGAGCAAGTTGGTTACGACGGTGGGCGATAGCCGCGCGGTGTAGGCATTGATCAGGAAAAACAGGGGCTGATCCGAGAGGACCTCGTCGCAGGTGGAGAGGAGTTCCCAGAGGTGGTCCTCCAATTTCCACATCTCGCCGCCTTTGCCTCGTCCGTAGGTGGGCGGGTCCATGATGATCGCATCGTAGCGGCGGCCCCGGCGGATTTCGCGGCG
>CAKZMS010000332.1 GCA_937128785.1 uncultured Opitutaceae bacterium
TTTTATAAATCCCGCGCCTGTCTCATCCCCTCAAAAAAAAGCAACTCCCCACCTAAACGCAATCTTCATTTTTAGTCTGTCCCTTTTATAAATCCGTCCCTTTTATAAATCCCGATCAGCGGCAAAACCGCCGGCTGGTGGTTCAAATGCGTGCAACTCGACCTCGAAGCCAAAGGCAGGCTCACCCGCGAACCGACCAAACCACTCCGCTGGTTTCGAAACCCATAGTGTTTCCTACTCCCGACCAGTGGTTGCGCCCAGAAACTCGCTCACCGCATACGTCGTGAGTTGGCCGCCGGGGCCGGTTAGGTTGTAGTCGAAGGCGTGGACGGCCCACGGGAGCTCGATGAAGGCGTGGGGGACGTCCGCTTTCTTGAGCTGGTCAGCCAGACGCTGGCTGTGTTTCACCCAGCACAGCGTATCCACGGTGCCATGGAGCAGGAGCGTGGGCGGAGTCCGGCCCGCGCGCACCAGACCCTGCGCACTGGCGGAGTCGTAATCGGCTTGGTTGGCGGGAGTCGGGGCACCACCCAGAAATTGATTCATCAACTTGATCGAATTGAGCACGTCGTCCTCGCGGGAAATCGACCAGACGAAGTTCATGTCGTAGACGCCATAGAGTCCGATAAATCCCCGGATGGCGGGATCTTCGGCCGCGTAAGCCACCGCCCCGGCAATCTGGGCGCCGGCTGAGCGGCCGAGGAGGACAATTCTCGTCGCGTCGATTTTCAGCATGCCGGCATTTTGCTTCAGCCACGCGATGGCTTGCAGCGTGTCGTCGCGCTGTGCCGGCCACGGAAACTCCGGGGCCAACCGGTAACTGATCGCGGCCACATGGTAGCCCTGCCCCGCCAGCCAGTGATTGAAGTGGGGAATCTGGTCGCGGTTACCACTGTCCCATCCGCCGCCGTGCACCACGACGATCACCGGCGCACTGGCGCCCGCGGTCGGATAGAAATCCAGTTGCAAGGACTCCGGCCAATCCGAGGGCGTGAACGTGTGGCTGCTGAATTCAACCGGCTGAACCCGGGGCAGTGGAATCCACATTCGGCGCAAGTTGAGCGCGCGGGAGGATGCTGGTTTCGGACCAAAGGCCTGCTCCATTTTGGTCGGCAGCCCCGCCGCGACTCGGGTCGCGTAGGCGGTCGGCGAGAAAAACAAGACCGAAGCCGCCAGCGCCAGTACGGTGGCCAGTCCCGCCATGCGCCAATACGGCTGGTCCGGCTCCACGACCACCACGCCATAGGCAACGATCACGCAGATGAGCACCACCGTGACCAAGCCCAGGTAGTGACCGAACTCTCCCGCCAACAGCGCGGCCTGCCACACAATCACGTGCCAAGCCGGCACCCAGGTCAGGGCAGACAAGGCACACAACATCACGGCAAGGGTGAGGAAAACCCAACGCATAGCAGAAAGCCAAACAGTGGCAGGGTCCTCACGCAATGTTCCGCCGTTTGTGACTTCAGTCCGAGCAGAAGGTGGGTCTAGTCTGGCACCCATGCGTCGCATCGACCAACTCCTCGCCAATCTGGGTTACTGCTCCCGGCGCGACGCACGCTCATGGCTCAAAGCCGGCCGGGTCACGGTGAAGGGCGAGTTGATCAAAAACCCCGCCACCAAGGCCGCACCGGAACACGTCGAAGTCGATGGTGAGCCACTCGACCATCCCGATGGCCTGCTGCTGCTACTGCACAAACCGATTGGCTTGGTGTGTTCACATGAAGTCCGCGAGGGCCCGGCCGTCTACGATCTGCTGCCGGAGCGCTGGCGAGCCCGCAACCCGGTCGTGACCTCGGTGGGGCGGCTCGACAAAGACACCAGCGGGCTGTTACTGCTTACCGATCAATCGCAACTCGTGCATCGGCTCACCTCACCGAAACACAAGGTGCCCAAGGTCTACCGCGCCACCGTCGATCGAGACCTCGAACCGGCTTTGATCGATCTCTTTGCGAGCGGGACGCTTGAGCTGGAAGGCGAGAAAGGACCACTGGCTCCGGCCGCGCTCGTGATCCGTGAACCGCGCGTCGCCGAGCTCACTTTGATTGAGGGCAAATATCACCAAGTGCGCCGCATGTTCGCCAGCCAAGGCTGGCAGGTCGAGACGCTCCACCGGGAAAGCTTTGGCGCCCTCACCTTGGACCACGTTGCCGAAGGCACCTGGCGCGAGCTCCCCCTGGACGCCTTCGATCAAGGCACCCCCTGAACCATCAGATCGTCGTCACAACGAAGTTGAGCCCGAACGGTTTAGTGGTTTGATTCTGGCGATCTCTCCTTCCCCTCCCACCCTGCAAATACCCATGAAACTGCGTTTTCTTCTTACTCTCAGCATTCTGCTCGGTTCTTTCACCGGTCTCACCTCTACATCTGCTTCCGCCAACGGGGATGACCACACCGAGCTCGGTGAGCAGATGGAAGTCATCGGCAAGACCTTCCGTTCCTTGCGCCGCGCCGTGCGTGATCCCGCCAAGAATGCCGAGGCCGCCGAGATGGCCGGCAAGATGCTCGCGGCTGCTCAGGCTTCGATCGATCATGACCCGATGTGGACGGCCGACCAACCCGCCGATGAGCAGGCTGATTTTGTCGCCGGCTACAAAAAGGAGATGGAAAAGTTCATCCAGCTCCTGACCGACCTGAAGGCGGCACTCGAAGCCGACGACAACGAGAAAGCCAACGAGATCGTCGGAGCCCTGCGCGACCAACAACGCAGCAGCCACAAGGCCTACAAGAAGCCCGACGAAGATTAATCTTCGCCAAAATCTCTTTCGCCCTACCGACCGCCTCGTTACGATGCGGTCGTTTTTTTGCCCCCTAGCTCCGTCATGAAACCCCGCACTCTTTCCCTGCTCCTCATTCTCTGTGGCAGCTTCGCTGCTCTCGCGCTCACCGCGGGTGATGCTAAAACTGACTCTTCCGAGGAAGGTTGGATTACGCTTT
>CAKZMS010000333.1 GCA_937128785.1 uncultured Opitutaceae bacterium
TGCCAGCGAAGAACGCCGCGGGGAAGTTCTCACCGTCCTGCAGCGTGTAGGTCGGGGCGCCGAATTCTACGAACTGCTGGTCAGCGATGCTCCAAGCATTGAAGGTCGAGAACGGCTCGGGACGAGCGTTCACCTTGCCGAACGGAACACCCTTGATGCCCACTCCGGAGAGGTCGCTGAGGGAGTTGATGGCGAGGAAGTTCGTGTCGTTGGCAACCGGCAAGGCCCATTGCTGACCGACGCGTTGGTTGGCCCAGGTAAACCCGGTGGTGTCGCCGCCGGCGATCGCGCGGGCGATGGCCTGGATGTCGGCATTGTCACGGGAGTAGGCTTCGCGAACGAACTCGGAGCTTTCTTCAATCAAACCGGTGACGGACAACTTACCGAGCAGTTTGGTGACCCAGCTGTCTTCATCCATAAAGTCATCGAAGCGGAGTTCGCCGTAACCTTGGATACGGACCGCATCCCGTTTCCGGGTGAAGTCATTACCACCCGATAGACCACCCATCACGGGACGACCATAGTTCGGGTTAGGAATGAGCGGGCCATTCGGATCACCATTGGTGGTGCCCATGAGGTATTGATTAGGATCGATGTAGATCGAACGCTGCATGTTACCCTGCAGGGAGTTGTTACCACTGCTGTTGAAGTCTTGCTCGTAGTAGGACACTTCAAAACCGAGACGGTTGTCGAAGTAGTTGCCCTCGATGGCCGCTGTATAGACTTCCCAGTCAGAAGCGTTACGAGAAGTTCCACCCGAGAACAGTTCTTTGCGATAGTCGAAGATGCTGCGGTCGGTGATCTGGTAAGCGACGTTGCTCAGGCTGTAGAAGCCGGAGGTGCCGTCGGCCACGCGGGATCCGTCGGAGCGGAAACCGCCAGTGCGACGAATGATCTCAGACTCGGTGAAGGGCATGAGCATCATCCACTCACCGGGAGAACCGGTGATCGGGCCGAAGGGATTCGGGAGACCTTCGCCACGACGGACGAAAGGCGTGCCACCCCAAGTGGGCTCGGGGTTGGACGGATCCTGATACCAGTTGGAGTAACCGGAGGAGGAACCCGGCACGGCGAGCGTCATCACCTGATTGTTGTTACGACCAGGGAAGAAATCACCATTGCCACGGAAGATGGCGCCACCTTCAGCGGGTGTGCCCACCACGGGCTTGCCGAGGTTGATCCACGGCGTGATGGCGTCATTGGGCGGGATGAAGTCAGGGCGGGAACCTTCGCGAGCGGCGCTTTCCGCACTACCCCGAACGGTCAGACCGAAGGGCAGTTTGATAGTGGCGGCGGCAAAGATACGATCATCGGTGGTTTCCGCACCATTTTGCTCATATCCTTTGTCCTCAGCGAGGCCGGCTACCCGGACGGCGGCGATATCGCCGATCATCTGATTGTAACGCAGGGAGTATCGCAGCGGGCCATACTGGTCGGTTTCGAAACGCACGCGACCACGGTTGCCGAGGAAGTCGGCGCGAATGGTCGATGCGTTGACGATACCGCCGGGACGACCGAGACCGAACAGAGCGGAATTGGCACCACGTTGAACTTCGACACGGTCGGTATTGAAGGTGTCGAATGGCACGTCCGTGATGAAGTAGTCGCGAGTGAGGTCGGCGGCCGAGAGACCACGAATGCGGGTGACACCACCTTGTTGGTTATCACGCTGCAATTCAGGAATCGGGTTACCGAAGCCCTGCGAACCGGTGAAGTTACCACCCAGACCACCGACTTCGGTGTTAGGGGTGAAGACGAGGACGTCTTCGAGGTTGGTCGACGCGGTGTCGTTCAGGAATTCCTCATTCACGATTGAAATGGAGGAGCCGATGTCGCGCACATCAGTGCGCAAACGGGTGCCAGCGAGCGTTGAGGTCGCTTGGTACCCGACGTCAGTGTCGCCTGTTACTTCAAACGGAGAGAGCTCGACGACATTTTCGTCGTCGACGGACTCATCGGTAGCTTGAGCATACAGGCCGAGGGGAGTGATCAACATACATGGCAAAAATCGCCATAGTTTGTGGGATCGAGTTTTCATATCCTTGGTGTGTTCATTAGGGGTGGGGTGTGAGGACCTTGGCGCGAGCCTTGGTCTTCGAATCGTTTTAAAACAGAACGGCCATGAGCCGAACTGGCAAAGGGTAGGTCGGGAATCAGTCGAGGGCCGACCGGAGGGTCGGGGAGATCGAGATGCCGATGCGTCCAGGGCTGGTCGGGTTTTCGACGCGCCAAATGAGGTGGTCGATGACCTTGTGAATCAGCGTGGACATATTGATGTCAATTGATGCAGGGTGGTGTTCTAGGTTGTTGTATATCAGTGGGTTAAAGTTTCCCAAAATCACTTCGAAATCCTTGCGGCGCTGGAGGCCAGCGTTGCGCAGGGCGCGGAAAAATGCACCGGCGAAGTGATCCACGGGAATATAGAGCCCACTGGGGCGGGGTTTTTGATCCATGAGACTCTTCACGAGGGTTTCGGTCTCACTGTTCAAAGGGGCGATTTCGAGATAGCTCACACCGGGTTCCGCCTCGCCGAGGACGGTGTGGGCTTTCAGGCCAAGTTCCCGGGCGCGGTCCATGAAGGCCCGAACGCGGCGAACATTCGCGCTGTAGCTGGGATCGGTGGTCAGCACGGCCACCGTCTTGTGGCCTTGTTTCGCCAAGTAGTCCGCGGCCATGCGGCCGTTTTCTTCGTTGTTCGGTTCAATGTAGTCACCGGGATAGTCCTCGGAGCGACGCGTCATGAACCAGACGCAGGGAAGGTGATTCAGTTTACCCAGAATTTCCCGACTCGGTTCCTGACCCTGAATGATCAAACCATCCAATTTTTCGGTGGTGAGGGCTCGGGGCAGTTCGTTGGCCGAATTGGAATAGAGCATCTGCAGCTCCACGTGGTTGCGCGGGTTGCGTTCCTGCACGTCGGTGATGCGCTCCTGAAAC
>CAKZMS010000334.1 GCA_937128785.1 uncultured Opitutaceae bacterium
CAAATCGGCACGGGTGATCACAGCGAACGTATTCGCACCTACAATTTTCCGCAGAGCCGCGTGACGGATCATCGGATCGGTCTGACTTTGCACAGCCTGAACGAAGTCATGGAAGGAGCCTTTGAGCCGCTGGTGAAGGCGCTCTTGGAAGAAGACATGAAGCTCAAACTGGCCGAGCTGGGGAATCCGACCGCCTGAATTTTGACGTATGACCAGTCTGTTGGAAGTCCTGCAAAAGAGCGCCGATTTTTTAGAGCGCAAAGGGGTGGAGCATCCCCGCCTGAATGCCGAACTCTTGGCGGGGCACGCCCTGGGTCTGCCGCGCATGCAGCTCTATCTGCAGTTTGAACGCCTGCTGCCGGAGCGGGAACTGGAATTGATTCGGCCGTTGATTCGACGCCGGGCGCAGCGGGAGCCGCTGCAGCACATCATTGGGTCAGTCGAATTCGCCGGCGTCACGTTGAAGGTCGATCGGCGGGCTCTCATCCCGCGACCGGAGACCGAGTATTTAGTTGAGTTGGTCGGGCAGGAATGGGTCGAAAATCCCCCCACCAAGCTGATTGATTTGGGAACGGGAAGCGGAGCGTTGGCTCTCGCTTTAGCCGCGAAGTGGCCCGAATCCCAAGTCTTTGCTACGGATATCAGCGAAGAAGCGTTGGCTCTGGCCAAAGAGAATCGTACCGCACTGGGACTCGATCAACGGGTGCAGATTGTCCAATCCGACTGGTTCGCCGGCCTGCCGAAAGGGGAACGTTTCGATTTGATCGTCGCCAATCCTCCTTATCTGACTTCCGCCGAAGTGGCCGAGACGGCCCCCGAGGTCAAAGACCACGAGCCGGCGATCGCGCTGTCCACGGCGGAGGACGGAATGGACGCATTGGGCGTGCTGGTGCAAGAGGCGCGATCCTGGTTGGTCCCCGGAGGTCTCCTCGCGATGGAGACGGGTATTGCCCAACACGCGACGTTGATCTCTCAGCTGGAGGCCGCCGGATTTGAGCAGGTTCAATCCCGGCCGGATCTGACCGAACGCGACCGGTTCGTCTTCGCGCGGAATAAAAGTTAAGCGCCCCCTGTTGTAGGGCTGCGCTTTAGCCGGCTCTGGAATACACTGGCAGACGCCGGCTAAAGCACGGCGCTACGTCGTCCGATTACCCCCCGGTGGAGGGACGGACGGTTAAGGGCATGCGTTCGGCGAACTGAGGTTGCTGACCAATCTCGACGGCATCGACGAGCACCCGCATGGCTTCGCGCAGGTGGATGTCGAGACGAGCATAACCCTCGGGGGCCGGCTCTTCATCCTCTTCCGTCGCTTCCACGTCGGTGGCATCGGCGTCGATGTCAGTCGTGTTTTCAGGATCCGCCATTGATTCTTCGGCCGGAGAATAGTCCGTGGTTTCGGCCAGCAGGATTTCTTCCTCCAGTTCATCAGGAGTAACCACAATCGTCTGGGTCGGGTCGGCTTCGCCATCCTTCTCCGGGTGGGTGAGGACGAACTCCGTAAACGCGAAGTTTTGGTCCCGGAGGGCATCACGTTCCTCGTCCATGGATTCGCGGAAGAGTTTATTGGCGTCGCGCTGGGCGATCCGATGTTCGAGGTTCAGCGAAACCGACTCTTCTTCCTGACGGGCGGTGAACCAGTCGATGTTGCGCTGAAGAAAATCGAACTCTTCGAGTGACTGTTGGCGGGCGCGGCTGGCCTCGAGGAGAGGGCTGAGGATATGGGAGTCGAGGGGCGTGCCGTTGAATTCAGCCGTGTCGATCTCGTCCCAGACCAAGGCTTGAGGGAGAAAACGTTCGCCGCTCTCCATCACGTCATCGATTGAGGGCAACACAATGTCCGGCACCACGCCGTTGAGTTGGGTTGAGGAACCACTGGGCAGATAAAACTTCTGGATGGTGAACTTGGCGGCACCCGTTTTCGCGTCGGTCATGCGCATGCGCGGATCGAGATTCTTCATCTCGTAGACCGTTTGCACCGTGCCTTTGCCGTGGGTGGAGCTATCGCCCAGCACGACGGCTCGGCCGTAGTTTTGCAGCGCACCCGCCACGATTTCCGAGGCCGAGGCGCTGTATTTGGAGACCAAGACTGCCAGCGGGCCGGCGTAGCGCACGCTGGTGTCCTCATCGTTGTCCACCTTGATGTCTCCGTAGTAGGAACGGACCTGGACCACGGGGCCCTGCTCGATAAACAAACCGGTCAGATCGATAGCTTCACTGAGCAAGCCTCCGCCGTTGTCACGCAGGTCCAGCACGAGGCCTTCGATGCCTTCCTGCTGCAGTTGTTCGATCAACAGGGCGACGTCACCGCTGGCACTGGCCGGGTTGGCGTCGGTGTCGCCGGGGCTGGGGCCGTAGAAAGCGGGTAGGGAGATGACGCCAATGGGCTTCATGTCACCGTTCTCACCGGGTACTTCAAAAACGGCGCCGCGGGCACGGGCGGAGTCGAGGTTTACGACGTCGCGGGTGATGCGGATTTCCCGGCGGGCCGAGGGATCGGGATTGTCGGCGGGTTGAATGGTGAGAAACACGTCGGTGCCTTGTTCACCGCGGATGAGGTCGACGATCTTTCGCAGCTTCATGCCGATGAGTTCCACCGTCTCCGCCTCCTCGGCATCGGATTGCGATACCGCGATGATGCGGTCGTTGGGCTTCAGCCGGGCGTCGAGATCGGCGGGTCCACCGGGGATTATTTCACGAATGACGCACTCATCGTCCTCGAGGCCGAGCCGCGCCCCGATTCCGACCAACTGGAGACGCATTTGGATGGAGAAATCCTCGTAGGTGTCCGCCGAGAAGTAGGTGGAGTGGGGATCGTACAGTTGGGCGATGTTGGTCAGGAAAACCTCGGTGACTTCGTGAGTTTCGATGTCGGCGAGATTCTTGAGCATGCGCTCGTAGCGTTTGCGGACATGTTCCTTGGCTTCGTCGATGTCCTTTTCGTTGAGCAGTTCCTGAATGAGTTCGAAGCGCAGTCGTTTCTCCCAGATGGCATCGGCCTCGGCCGTCGTCGCCGGCCAGTCCAGTTCCCGGCGGTTGACGACGTAGTGTTCGTCGCTCTCCAGATCGAACTCTCCTTCCAACCGTTTAAAAATCCATTGGGCGCGCTCTTCGGCGAGGTCTTCGTAGCGGCTGAAAATGTCAAAGGCGGGTTTGATGCGGCCAAGACTCGAGATGTTCCAATAAAGACCTTCGCCATACTTTTCGATGAAGAGGGTCGCGTCCTCTTCCTGGAAGAACAGGTGATGGGCATCCCAGTCCTCCATGAAAGTGCGGATGATGCCTTCATAACTGGCCGGCTCAACGGCCTCGCGGTTGTAATGGGCTTCTTCGAGTAGGCGGACGAAATTCCGGATCTCCTTGGCTTCGAGTTCCGAGATTTCGAAGGAGCGGTCTGGTCGCGCGGTCAGCGAGACCGCGAGTAACAGTGAACAGAATGCTGCGAGCAGGCCGGGGCGGCTGGGAATCAGATTCATGTGAGAGATAGGAAAGCGAGGAGGGGAAAATGTTTCAAGTAACCGTCACTGGGTGGTCTCAGAGGCCTTTGGGTGGCGGAGTGGAAGGGGCTAACGGCGGTTGAGTTGGCCCTTGGCGCGATCGAGAATGCGTTTTTCCTCGTCGGTCAGGGCGCCAAATCCACTGACATTGATCTTATCGAGAATGCGGTCGACCTCGTCTTTGAGGTCCACGTTTCGGGCGGATGAAGGGGTGGCGGAGCCGGCCGGTGAGGAGGAGCCCACGTTGACTTTGTAGGCCCCGGAACGGGCAGAGGATTTGGGGGAGCGTTTCATCCAGCCGGGTAGTTCCATCGAAGGGCCACCGGTGCCCAGTCCGGCCCATTCGCCCTTGTGCACATAGCGAAAGAAGATCCAGCCCAGAGCGAAACCGCCCAAGTGCGCCGAATGAGCGATACCGCCGATCCCATTGCCGGTCGGCAGCTCCGACGCGAAGAAGCCCAGCAGATCAAACGCGAGGAGAAAGAACACCAGCCATTTGGGTTTAATGGAGACGGGAATAATGAAAAATAGTAATACGCTGATGGGCCGGTTAGGATCCAATGCCGCGAAAAAAACCAACATTGCCGCGACGCCGGCAGATGCTCCCAACAGCGGCACGCCGGTGGAAGAGTTCACAAAGGCCCAGAACAGTCCCCCGACGGCCACCCCGCCGATGTAGAGCCACATGAACCGTTTCGAGCCGAGAATCGGGAGAATGATCCGGCCGATAAAAAAGATTCCGAGCATGTTGCCCAGCAGGTGCAGCAGATTGTCCGGACTGTGCAGGAGGGCGTAAGTTGCTGCGGTCCAAATCTTTCCAGAGAGTAGTCCGTCCGGCGTAAGC
>CAKZMS010000335.1 GCA_937128785.1 uncultured Opitutaceae bacterium
ATCCATATCACGACGTTCATCCTGGGCCGGGACGAGACGGGCAAAGCCCTCATCAACGCGTTGGCCAAGCGGGCCCGCGAGGGAATTACCGTGCGGCTCCTGTTGGATGGGCTGGGGAGTTTCGTCGCCGCCGGGAGGTTTTGCGAACCCCTGCGAGAGGCCGGTGGTTTCGTACAGCGCTTCATGCCCGTGGCTCCCCTGTCCACCCGACACTCCGCCAATCTGCGAAATCACCGCAAGATTGCCGTCTTTGACCACCATACGGCCATCGTGGGAGGCCGCAATATGGCGCACGAATACATGGGACTCTCCCCCGCTCCGGACCGTTGGACCGACTTTGGGGCGGTGATCGAGGGTCCCGCGGTTGGATTGGTCGACGAGGTCTTTTTCGCCGACTGGAACCATGCCTGTAACAAACCCATCGAGGAGATGCGGCAAGAGGTGAATCCCGTCTGCCCCACACCGCAGGGTGAATGCAATCTGCAGGTCATCGCGAGTGGACCGGACGTGAACGGCGATCCGCTCTACGAAGGCTTGGTTTCATTTGTCCAGGAAGCCCAACGAAGTATCTGGATCATCACCCCCTATTTTATCCCGGACGAAGTCCTGCAACGCTCACTCCTGGTGAAGGCCCGCGCCGGCGTCGACGTGACGTTGATCGTTCCCGCCAAATCGAATCATGCGGTGACCGACTACGCCCGTCGCCAATATTTGCGGGAATTGCATGCGGCCGGTGCGCGGGTGCTGCTTTACCAGCCCCACATGCTGCACGCCAAGGCCGTCATCATGGACGACGAACTGGCCCTCTTCGGCTCGGCCAACTTCGATCTCCGCAGCCTGTTCGTTAACTTTGAAATCGGTATCGCCGTCTACTCAGCAGCCGAAGTCGCTGCCATGCGGGCGTGGGCGGGAGAACTGGTGCGCGACTGCGAAACCTATATCGCCGGGGCGACTCCGCGAAGGTGGACGGGGATATTGGCGGAAGATCTGAGCCGACTGCTGGCTCCCCTACTGTGAGTCCCCGCCTTCGTCAGAGCGATGACAGCACCCACCGCGGGCGAGGCCGTCATGATAATTTCATGACCTGCCTCTCTCCTACGGCGTGGTCAATCAGGCCGGTTGAGGTAAGCCGTCGAGCAGTTCGAGCGTTTGCCGAATTTCCCGGCGCATCTCTTCCACGGCCTCACGGGCCTCTTTCAGCTTCTGATCGGTGATTTCGGCGGCACTTTCCTTCAGCTCTTCGGCGCGATGGATGTAGTGCTCCTTGAGCTCACCCCAGCGCTCGGAGAGGTCGGTCAGACGTACCTCGGCAGCGCGAAGCAGCTCTTCGCGTTTGATGCCCAGATTGAGAGACGTGTTGGCCAACGTGTCCTGAACCCGCCGACGCGCTTCATTGAGCTGGGCCGCGATAATCTTCTCTTCCTGCACGCGGCGGAGATCACTCACCATCCCGAGTTTTTCGAGCAACCAAATGGACCACTTGGTCGGATCCCACTGCCACCACTTCACGCCGTTGCGGTAGTCATGCTGAAACTCGTGGTGATAGTTGTGGTAGCCCTCGCCAAAGGTGAAGATGGCCATGATCCAGCTGTCCCGCGCACTGCACTTACTGGAGTAGGGACGTTCGCCAATGGTGTGGCAAAGGGAGTTGATGAAGAAGGTCATCTGCTGGACCGCAAATACGCGCAGAACGCCCGCCACGAGAAACGCGGTAAGCGCACCGGAAGGACCGGCCCACAGCCAACCGATCAGGGCCGGCAGGCCAAAACTCATGGTGACCGCGATCGGCACGTAAAAGCGGGATTGCAGCATCACCAGGCGATCCTTCTTCAGGTCGTTCACGTTATCCCACGGCGGCTCCGGCGTGACCTTGAACAGGATCCAGCCGATATGCGCATACCAAAAACCTTGGCTGATGTCGTAGGGATCGTCGTCGTGATCCACGTGCTTATGGTGCCGGCGATGGTCGGAGGTCCAAGCCAACACGCAGTTCTCGAACGTGGCCGCGCCGAACAGCAAAGTTGCCAATCGCACCGGCCATTTCGCCTTGAATGCCTTGTGCGCAAAGAGGCGATGGTAGCCCAAGGTGATGCTCAGACCAGTCGCGATGAAGAACAGGAAAAATAGCGTGATCTGGAACCAATCGATACCCTGAGTCCAGATGTGGTAGGGCACGACGGTGACACTCGCTAAAGCGATCCCCATAAGGAACGCGCTGTTGGTCCAATTGATTTGAGTATCGGGTAGTTTAAAAGGCACGACGCGTAAGGTTCACGGAGTGCAATAGCACCGGCCAGCCCAATCTTCGTAAAATTTTGCCGGCCAATTTTTAG
>CAKZMS010000336.1 GCA_937128785.1 uncultured Opitutaceae bacterium
AAAACAGATGCTCAACTGGAGCAGACACTGACCGGTCATCTCGGCCTTAAAGTAGATTTGGTCATGAAAACCGCCCTGCGCCCAAGTATCGGACAACGTATCCTCGCTGACGCCGTTACGGTATGAAGAACTTCAGGGTCTTCGACGATTATTTGCGGGACATCGTTGAACACGCGGAGGCGGCCATCGAGTTTTTGGATGAAGTCAGCGACGCTGATGCTTTAGCCAAAGATCGACGGACGTTTTGGGCGGTCATTCGAGCATTGGAGGTCATCGGAGAGGCGGCGCGCCACGTTCCGCCGGAGTTTCGGGAAGCCCATCAGGAAATTTCTTGGCGGGGTATGACCGGGATGCGGGATAAAGTGATCCACGGATATTTTGGAGTCGATGCCGGTGTGGTATGGCAGACCGTGAAACACGAATTGCCTCCCTTATGCGTGGCGATCCGGCGGTTACTCCCACCGGATAACGGATGATAGGCCCTACCGCGGGCGGGACAGCGTAACATTCTCGCGGGTGGCGGCCGATTTAGCCGTGTGGTAGCGTTTCCGTCCGTTCAACGTAGCGCCGTGCTTTAGCCGGCGTTTCAGAGTGCCGGCTAAAGCACGGCACTACGGCTAAGCCATGAAGCCTTCCCATTTGACATGATAAATCGACATGATAAAAGTATGGGCATGCCAGAGTCCACGCTCACCGAAAGAGGACAGATATCTGTCCCGATGAAGCTGCGGAAAGCGTTGCAGTTGAAACCGGGGCAACGCTTTGCGTGGCAACAGGTATCTGATCGGGAAATCAGGATGACGCTGGTTGATGACGACACTATTTTGGGACCTGAGGGAGTTCGCGGATATGCGCGCCGTTGGCGTCCGGGCGCTCCCCGTCGAACCGCTGATTGGATTAAAGAGCTCCGCGAAGGGGAATCGTAGTAGACGCCGGGGCGATCATGTGGGTGGTGGATACATGTGTGGTGATCGACGTGCTGGAAGACGATCCGGATTTTGGTCAGGGTTCAGCCCGGCTGTTGCAGCGATTATTGCGCAATGGACTGACCATTTGTCCGGTTACATTTGTGGAGTTGGCCCCCGCGTTTGAGGGGGATTTGGTCGAGCAAAAACGGTTTTTGGATTTGGCCGGTATCTCCTGGCAGGAACCGTGGTCTCTGGCCGCAACCGAGGCGGCGCATGGGGCGTGGTCTCGCTATGTTATGGCGAGGCGGCGGGAGCAGGTGGCTAAAAGACCGGTAGCAGATTTGCTGATCGGCGGGTTTGCCGGCGGATACCAAGGACTGGTGACTCGCAATCCCGATGACTTCAGGCGCTGGTTTCCGAAGCTGAAGATCAGGGTGCCGTAGGAGCCTTTGACGTAGTCTGAAAGTCGGCTACGCAGAGAGCGTGAGAAGTTAAAGTGGCGCGGAGCGCGGTCCGAACGTATCGCCGATGGCGAAAAGGAGGGGAAGGGGCGTGACCGCCGGGCGCGCCCTGCAGGGGCGTTGGGGGAGGGACCGATGGGTAGCCGCGCTTGAGCCGAAGGCGAAAGCGTGGATCAGCGGAGTGGCGCCGTTCGAAGAGGCGGTGAGTCGGAGTTTTGATTGGTAGCTGTGGTAGCCGCGATGTAGCACAGCGATACCGTGGATTCTCAAATCTTGTTACTTGATACCTGTTCCTTGGAACTTTGCGGCGTCAGCAGATGCCGCGCGGAGCTCGTATTGCACCCAGCGGTCGGGGTGGAGGTGGGTTTGGGCGGCGTTGCGGAGGGCCTCGGAGGTGAGTGAATCGACGAGGGCATTCGGGTTCTCCAAGCGGAGGTAGGATTCGTTGTATTTATCGATCAGTTCCAGTTTCCACAGCCAGTCACTGTTGCTGGTGAGTTCGCGGCGTTCCTTGGCTCGCTGAAACTCGATTTCCTGCTGAAGTTCCTCCGTGGACGGTCCGGTCGCGCGGAGACGTTTGATCTGCGCGTTCAGTCCCTCGGCGATCGCCGCTTCGTCGCCGGGGCGACACGGGATCACGACTTCCGCAAGGTAGTGGTCGAAAGGGATCCGTTCGAGGGTCGAGTTCACTTGCAGCGTATAGACGTTGTTTTGCTCGATCCTCAGCTGATCCAGCAAGGCGCGGCGCAGGATGTTACCCAGCGACCACAACAAATGCGTTTCGCGGGTATTCCAGCTGTCGGTGGGATGTTGCTGGGTAAATACCAGGAGAGACTTCTGATCTTGGCCGCGGGGAATTATCTCATGAGTGGGACCGCTGATTTGGCGGATGCCCGGATCTGGCCAGTCATGGCGAGAAGGGGATCCGGGAAGGCTGCCGAGATAGCGCTCGAGAAGGGGAGTGATGGATGCCTCCGTGAAACTGCCGACGAAAAAGAAGGTGAATCCGCCAGCATCGTTCATGCGCGTATCGTAGGCAGAGATAACTTTCTCGACCGAGAGCTGCTGCCAAACTTCTGGGGGCTGGATGAGTCGAGGAGCGCGGGGATGCCGGTTGTTTCTTCGCACCATGACTTCATCGAGGAACGACATGACCGGATTCATGACGACGTTGGACTCGAAGGCACGGTTCATGCCGAGCACGGTTTCGAACGCGTTTTCGTCGGATCGGGCTGAGCCAAATGCCAGGTGGATTAACTTTAGGGCGGTTTCCAGATCGTCGGTGGTGGTCTGGCCTTTGATTAGGTCCAGGTAGGGGTCGAAGCGAACGGACACCGCAGCCTGTTTGCCGCTTAGGAGTTTGATTAAGTCCGACTTCCGCAGGTTCCCCAACCCGGCCTCCCCGATATACCCCGGAGCAAATTTAGCAGCCAACTCGAATTCCACCGGTAGCGCTAGAAAACCGCCGGGGCGCTGAGCGGAGAATAAAACCTCCGTGCTGGTGAATTCAGTGGGTTTGAGGACCACGGTGATACCATTGGAGAGCTGCAACTCGGTGACTCCGATATCGGGAAGCTCGTGCCGCATGATGATAGATCCCGGAGGAGGAAGTTCGGGCAGCAGGGAGGTAGGAACGACCGCCGCTACGGGCTCGGTCGTCATCTCGGCGGTGCGCGTGACCCTGACCAGGGTTTTGATCTGTTCAGCGTCTGGGGGCGGGTTCCCGGGCTTCTCCGCCAGATCGAGGCGGATCAGTGACCGAGCGGGAAACAGCAGGTCGTCGGCAGTGGCGGAGAGTTGTTCTGAATCGAGGGAGTCCAGTGCGGCGGAGACTTGGGCATGAGTCCATGCGGGTGCGGCAATGGGTTCTTGCTTCAACCAGGAGGATACCAGCGCATCCGCCCACTTGGCGGCGG
>CAKZMS010000337.1 GCA_937128785.1 uncultured Opitutaceae bacterium
GGACTCGGCGAAGCGTTCTGAACTATCCCGCGAAACCGGCGACAATCAGCCGGATCGAATCGAGTCGCAGACGGGCCGCACGGATTGCGCCACAGGTTTTCTTCAACTGCGACTGGGCCATTTTGATTTCCTGCGGGCTCACGTGATCGTTGAGTTTTTGCAAATCGACCAGTCGCTGGAAGTCGGCCCCCAATTCATCCCGGGCCCGCGTCTCGGCCGCATCCTTGATCGGCTCGGCCGACAGCTCCGCCTTCTCCGTGGCGGTTTCAACCAGATGCTTCATCAGATCCGCGTTAAATTCCGGGCGCTCGAGGAATGGGGCCACGGCCGTTTCCTGCACCAATTCGTTCGCGGTTTTTTCATCCCAATCCGGCGTCAGGTCCTGACCACTCAGATCCACGACGACGCGCACCGGCTGAGCCGGCAGAAACTGCTCCACGTGCCAGCGTGAGTCCGCGATCGTCTCGAGCACGAACACCGTCTCCATCATGAGGTTAGGGGTCTCGCCTGCCACCAGGCCAAACGCCGTGGTGCCAGTGGATGAATTCACCAGCAGGTCCATGGTGTCGGTCACCACGGCATGGTCGGCCGTGATCAGGCGGATGTCTTCGCGCGCAATCGCCCGACTGCGATCGAAAGTCGCCAACATGCCATCCCGGGGCACTGCCGGAAATCCCTCCACGTAGGCGTGGTCGGCATCGATGAAGAGTTCACCACCCTCGTAATCCTTCACCCGCACCCCGAAGTGATCGAACAGCTCGGCGAGACTTCGCCGCACCGTCAGGTCCGCGTCGGCCTCCTGCACGGCCGCGATCACCTGCTGCGCCTTGGCCGCATTGAAGGAGTTGAGCTCGAGCAAACGGTCGCGGCCCCGGTGCATGCGTTCCTGCAGTTGCGATCGGAACTTGGCGGATTCCGCGATGAGTCGAGCCAAAGATTCTCCGGCGGTCTTTTTCCCCGTCCCGCCACTCGCCAGCGCGGCCTGCAACACCCGATCGCGAAACTCGCGTTCGTATTCATTGCCGCCGTGCATGGGCTCCGCAAAGGCATCCAGCCCTTCGTGATACCACCGCACCACCACTTCCTCCGCACTCTTTTCAATGTAGGGCACGTGGATACGGATCTTTTCGGTCTGTCCGATCCGATCGAGTCGGCCGATGCGTTGCTCGACCAGACCCGGATTGAGCGGCACGTCGAACAATACCAGATGATGCGCAAACTGGAAATTTCGGCCTTCACTGCCGATTTCCGAGCAGATCAACAACTGGGCCCCGTCCGCTTCGGCAAACCAGGCCGCATTGCGATCGCGATTCACCAGGGGCAGTCCCTCGTGAAAGACCCCGGTCTTGGCCGACATCTTTTCGCGCAACGCCGCATCGATCGCCAGCACCTTGCGTTGGGTGCGACAGATCAGGAGCACTTTGCGTTGGGGATCGGCCTTCAGGAATTCAGCCAACCACTGCACGCGCGGATCGTCCCGGAAATTGTAGCGAATTTCGGAGTCGTGGCCGGTCTCCTCCGCCTCGAGTTCGCGCGCCACCCGGGTGAGCAGGATCGGTTGATCGGCCGCCAAGGGAACCGGACAAAACTCCCGCGCGGGGAATCCGGTCATGGCCGCCCGCGTGTTTCGAAACACCACCCGCCCGGTGCCATGTTGGTCCAACAATGAGTTCAGCAGACGCTCCCGCGCTCCCGGCTTTCCCGCCGCGAGGTCGGCCAAGTGGGTTTTCAAACCCTCCTCATCTTTATCGAAGATGTGATGCAGCTTATCTTCATCCGGGTTGGTGAGATCTTCCCGATCCACAATCTTGCTCGCAACCTCGGCGACTTCTCCGAACTGGGAAGCCTCCGCCAAAAACGTATCCAGATCCCGGTAGCGATCGGGATCCAGCAGGCGCAGCCGCGCGAAGTGCCCCGCCAGTCCCAACTGGGTGGGCGTGGCCGTGAGCAACAAGAGACCGCGGGCCCGGGCCGCCAGTTGCTCCACCAACCGATACTCCGCACTCACATCCTCCTCCTGCGGGGACCACTCAAGGTGATGCGCCTCGTCGACCACCACGATATCCCAGCCCGCCGCGATGATTTGCTCGCGACGCTTTTCGTCATGGGCCGGGAAACTTACGCTGCAAAGCGCGAGCTGATCGCTCAAAAACGGATTCTCCTCCGGATCGGCTGACTCCACGTCCAAACAGCGTTGTTCATCAAAAATGCTGAACCAGAGATTAAATCGACGGAGCAGCTCAACGAACCATTGGTGTGTCAGTGACTCCGGCACCAGGACCAGGGCCCGCCGGACCTTGCCGACCGTGAGCAACCGCTGCAGGATCAGACAGGCCTCGACGGGTTTACCCAGGCCCACCTCATCGGCCAGCAGCACCCGCGGAATCTGCCCCTTGCCGACCCCATGCAGAATGTAGAACTGGTGCGGGATCAACTGCAGACGCCCGCCCAAAAAACCGCGCACCGGCGAGGCTTGGATCGCCGCCTGCACCTTGCGGGTGCGATAGCGCAAGGCGAACACCCCGGGGTCATCGGTCTGCCCGGCGAGCAAGCGATCCAACGGCCCCGCCGGCCCCGCCACGGCCGACACCTCGGCCGCCGCCACCCGTTGGCCCGCACCGACGGAGGTCAGAAGTCCGCCATCATCCTCGACTGTCTCGACCACAAACACCTGCCCACCGCGCGTCGCGACTTTTTGCCCTTCGGTAAAACGCACCCGCTTGAGCACCGTGGTCCCTTGCGCATAAAGTCGCTCTTCGCCGGCCGCCGGAAAAGACACCCGCACCCGCCGATCTTCCAAACTCACCACCATCCCCAACCCGAGCTCGGGTTCAGGCTCACTCACACAACGCTGACCAATATGGTTTAATTCCATCACCCTCCACGACGAACCTGCCGGATTGAGTTTACAAAATGATTCTCGGCCAGAGCTCAAATACATCAGTCGCTTGTCATCCCGATAAGCTTATTGCTCACTGCAGACATGGAATCACGCCGTCTCGGTCGCTCTGCAATTTTGGTCAGTAATCTGTGCTGCGGCACGATGACCTTTGGTAGCCGGAACTCGGAGGAGGAGGCCTTTGCCATCCTGGACCGCGCCTACGAGGCCGGCATCGATTTCTACGATACCGCGGAGGTGTATCCCGTCCCTCCCGACATTAAACACGTGCACCGCACCGAGGAAATTCTCGGACGCTGGATGCAAACCAAGGACCGCGACTCACTCATTATCGCGACGAAGGTGGTCGGCCCCTCGGCGGCTTGGTTCACCCCCCCCGTCCGCTCCGGCAAGGGCGCGCTGGATCGCCACCATATCACGCGCGCTCTCGAGGCTTCCCTCCGTCGCCTGCAAACCGACTACATCGACCTCTATCAAACCCACTGGCCCGATCACGATGCGGGTTACGAGGAAACTCTGGAGGTGCTGACCGAGCTGCGCGAGGAAGGGCTCATTCGCGTGATCGGCTCCAGCAACGAAAACGCCTGGGGTGTCATGAAAGCCCAAGCCACCGCCGAGGCCGGTGGCCTCTCCCGCTACGAGACGATCCAGAACAACTACTCGATCCTTAATCGACGATTCGAAGATGACCTCGCCGAAATCTGTCGCCGCGAAAAAATCAGTTTGCTGCCCTACTCCCCTCTCGCCGCCGGCGTGTGCACCGGCAAATATCTCGATGGCAATTTCCCGGCCAATGCCCGCTTCACCAATTACCGGGATGGCGGACCGCGCCAACAAAAGATGGTCGAACGTTTTCTCAATGAGAGGAGCATCGCTACGGTGACCGCGTTGAAAGCGCTGGCCGACGAGGCCGGCCACAATCTCGCCGCCATGTGCCTGGCGTGGTCCCAACAGAACGACTTCGTCGCCTCCACCATCTTCGGTGCCACCTCCGTCGCACAACTCGAGGAGATCCTGCCCGCGCACGATCTGAAGTTAAGCGAGGACGTGATGACCAAGATCGACGAGATCACGAAAAAACATCCCTACCCGCTAGGCTAAACCACTCCGCTGCTGATTCGTCACAGAGCACACCGAGTTGCACAGAGGACTCAGAGAGATGGAGGTTCTATTGATTATTCTCGGTGAACTCTGTGACGCCTCCGTGGCCTCTGTGTCCAAAGAACACCTGCCTCTCAGTCGTCGTCTTCTTCACTGAGCTTTCGCGGGTGAAATTTGGCGTGGTGATCGAGCAGGCGGGATTGCTCCACCGCCGTGTAAATCTGGGTGGTGCCGATGTCGGCGTGGCCCAACATTTCCTGAATCGCGCGCAGATCCGCTCCGCCTCCGAGCAGGTGCGTGGCAAACGAGTGGCGCAACAGATGCGGTTTGACCGGCTTGGTGATGCCCGCCCGTCGGGTGTGCTCCTTTACCAGCACCCAGACCATTTTTCGGGAGATGGCCGTGCCGCGGTTGCTGAGAAAAAACTGGCTGCCGGTTTTCTTTTTCACGAAATGCGGACGACCTGAGTCGAGGTAAGTCTGAATCGCTCGCGCCGCTTGTTCGCCGATCGGCACGACGCGTTCTTTGGATCCCTTGCCGATCACCCGCACGAAGCCGTGTTCCAGATCCACCTGTTGCAGGGTGAGGTCGCACAACTCGGAGACCCGCAAGCCGCTGGAGTAAAATAATTCCAACATCGCCCGATCCCGTAGCCCAAAGGCGTCAGCTCCGGTAGGGGCAGCGAGGATCCGTTCGACTTCTTCGGTCGACAACGTTTCCGGCAATTTGCGGCTCAACTTGGGGCCGCTGACCAAGTCCGTGAAATCATCCGGACGTGTGCCTTCGTGCACGAGGTAGCGGGCAAACATGCGCAGCGCCGAAAGCTTTCGCGCCGCACTCGAACCGGCGAGTCCACGCGCACTCAACTCCTGCGCCCACGCCGCGGCGTCGTCCCGCTTGATCTGGGCCCACGTTTTGCGGCCGCGGTCGGCGAGAAACACGGCCGCCTGAGTAAGATCGTTTTCGTAGGCTTCCACCGTTTTGGGGGAACGCCCGCGTTCGAGTTCCAGCGAGGTCACGAAGTCGCGCACCGCTTCCTCCATTTCCGGAGGCAACTCGAGCCGAGTCTGGGGACGCGCAGGCATGGGCTTACGCTGGTATCAGCCGATTCGCCGCGCAAGCGCGGGAAGTCTTAGCGGCGACGACCCCCGCCCCGACGGCGGAATCCCCCGGGAGGAGGCGTGCGCATGCGGTAGGTGATGCGGGCCTTTTCCAGATCATAGGGGCTCATTTCCATCTTCACCGTGTCACCGGCGGCGATCTTGATGAAGTGCTTGCGCAGCTTGCCTGAAATATGGGCGAGGACCTGATGGCCGTTGGCCAATTCCACCCTGAACATCGTGCCGGGAAGAACGGCTACGATCTTTCCCTCCACTTCAATCGAGTCTCCGTCAGGCATAATAGGCGGCCAATTGGCCAAGGGTCGGGTGGGAAGTCATGCAGAATTTGGTGCGCAAAAGCCACTTGTAAGCCAAGGACCGCCCTCCTTAGTCAAGGCTATTACACGGAACCTCATGTCCGACTCCACGCCAAATCCACCTCCCTGCCCCTTCGAAAAGCGGTTTCCGTCGCAGCTCCAGCGCGACGATACGTTCTTCATGAGCCTGGCATACAACCAGGCAATCGACGCCTGGCGGGCAGATGAAGTGCCCATCGGATGTGTGATCGAACGTGACGGCGAAGCCATTGCTTTTGCCCACAATACGGTGGAGCACGGCGAAGACCCCACCGCCCATGCGGAAATCCTGGCCATCACGCAGGCCGCCGCCGCCGTGGGAAACTGGCGCCTCGAGGGCTGCACCCTCTACGTCACCAAGGAGCCCTGCCCCATGTGTTCCGGGGCCGCCATCATGGCCCGGGTGAAGCGCGTCGTCTATGCCGTGCCCGATCCCAAAATGGGCTGTTTGGGGGGGGCGACCAATTTGAGCGAGCTGCCCCGGGTAAATCATCGCTGCGAAATCACGGTCGGGGGGGTGCTGGAGGACGAATGCCGGGACCTCATCCGGGCCTTTTTTCAGCTCAAGCGCCTAGCGGCCAACGAGGAGTGAGCGGATATCTCGCGGCGATCGTTGACGGTTTGGTCCGGCATGAGCATATTCTAGGTTCCTTTTCATCTAACCCAGTAATCAGATAAAAGTTATGGCATACGAACTACCCGCCCTTCCCTACGCAGCCGACGCACTCGAGCCGCATTTCGACGCCCGCACGATGGAAATCCATCACGGCAAGCATCACGCCACCTACATCGCCAAGCTCAATGGCGCGCTCGAGGGTCATGACGACCTCGCCGCCAAGGACGTGAACGATCTGGTCGCCGATCTCTCCTCCGTACCTGAGGGCATCCGCGGCGCCGTGCGCAACAACGGTGGTGGCCACGCCAACCACAGCTTTTTCTGGAAAGTCATCGCTCCCGGTGGTGCGTCG
>CAKZMS010000338.1 GCA_937128785.1 uncultured Opitutaceae bacterium
CCTGCCCAAGAAAACAAATCGGAATGATTCAGGTGTAGTTCCGACCTCACCAAACCCGCTCGTTGGAACCGCTTCAGATTGCGGTAAATGTTCGAAAAATCACCGCCAACTTCGAAGTGGATCGTTTTAATGGACACCGGAGATTGCACGACCTGCAACCACTTTACCATATCGCAGCGAAGCCTCGTCACCCGCATTCCGTGATTCCGCAAGAGGGAGCGAACCCGGCCATCGCTGATCCGGTTCGTTAAGGGAAGCTCAGTAGACCTTGACATGAATCCTTTCGCTCCGCAACGGCTCTGCTACCACCTCAAAATCAGCGGCCGCCTTCTCGCAGAAGACAACCCGGCCGGTAAGCAACATTTCTCCCAGCGAGGGCCGCATTCCGATCCGTTCGCGCATCCGTATCAATCGACTCCCCACAGGGGCGTGGGGATAGACATCCGACCAAGGGTGTACCGAGGTCGACCGCGCAGCTTGACGAGAGCTCGCAATAATACACTCGAACTCGCCCCAAGTCTGCGACTTCAACACGGAGGCGAAGAACTTGGCTTCGTCGTCGGACAAGGGCCAAACTCCGGTTCGGATCAACAAACCGCCCAGCCACGACCGAAAGAGTGGCCGCTTCGCCGTTCTGCGCCGAAAGTCTCCGAGTACCTTCGACTCGGCTACGCGATATCGGGCCATGTAGAGCTGAGCAAACGTCATCCCTTAGACTAGCGAAAGGGCTCTTTCGGAGGAATGGGATGAGTCACCTATTGCGGTGCACTATTTTTACCCTTCCTGTTCACAGATCCAATATCTCGGGAGACATGTCTATGGCTCCTTTGTTGGAATTCCACCCATCAACCACGGAATTAAAGCTGCGTAAGAGTGCGCAGAGACCCTCGTCTCACGTTGTTCCTCGATCACGCCATCTCGGGAAAATCTTTTCCATCTTCGCCCTTATCATACTTGATAGCTGTTGTTTATAGAATCCATGAACTGGTTCAAGATACGTCTAGGACCAGATTGGCTTCCCGCAGAAACCGAGCTTCAGGTCCAGGCTTCGGGGATGTGACGTCTATAGATTCATTACCCTATTCCAATTCGAGAGTTTCTCCGGGCGCCATCCCCACGCCAGCAGCCAGAGGAGATCCCATTCGCGCTCCGGGTGGCAAAACTCACCTCTCCCGCTAGCAAGGCGTTAGACTCTGACAGCGGACTTCGGACACCGCTATGGACTAGAGCCTTTTGAAGAGGGAGCTTTTACGCTCCTGAGCTGACAAAGCCCGAAAGCCGTTTCTATAGATATCCTCCTGAGGGTCCCAAAAGACCACCTCGGGTCCGCGGCCTCGGTCGGCAATGGCCACGATAATAGCATGTAGTCCTCCCTTTTTTGTCCGATAAGTGTACTCACCCAAGGCCAAGGCCTGGGCCTTGGTACCGGTTTGAAAATTGAGACCGTAGTAGTACCATTGCGCATCGGCATAGAACCGGGCCGTAAAGTCGTTGCAGTCCCTCGACGGCGTCCACCGGTGGGGACCGAGATTTGCTCGCCAGTAGTTGTGGAATTCCTGCAGCCAATCATAACGGATCACCTCATAAGTGGCATCCAGAGTGTGGGGCAGGAGCCCCTCATGGAGGAACGCAGCCACCCCCAGGGCAGAAACAACCTGTCCGGTTCCAGGATTCGCCGGGACAGATAAACGGTGCGCACAACCCGAGAAGAGCCAAAAGCCAGCCACCAAGAGAGACGAGAAGAGACGCATGGGTAAAATCGTGATTCCTACCGAATCGCCGGGGAGCGGCCGCGGATGCCCGTGAGGTGACGTTCATTCCGCCAAAGAAACCATGCCCTGCGATCGATCGAACGGGCCCGAAAAGAAGTTTCAGCCGAGTTTGCTGCGAAGTGTTCCCTCACCTGTCCCGTCGGATTTGACCCGGAGACCATCGGTTCTCGTCTGGCCGAAAACACTTCGACCAATGACCAACCCATCAAACCAGAGGGCGCGAGTGCTCGGGCACTGGCCGCGCACGTGTCAGCAGAGGAGCTCTCGAAAAACAACATTACCCCAGCCTAGCAGGACGACTAAAATCGGGGAATGGGAGGAGTCACCTAGCGGGGGCTCGATTTTTTACCCTCTGCATGGCTTTACTCATTGCCCCGAGAGAAATTACTCGCGGCTCCCCTGTACAATCGTCGCACCGCGGACACGACATCAAATGCCCACTGACGGAGAGCTGAAATCCTCGTTTTAGGCGGTTACCCAGCTACGCCATCGGCTGACCGAACCGCGCTAATATTACGTTTAATCCCCTTTTTTAAAACGAGTTATCCACTCTATGAGTCAATTGAAAATGCGCTTAACCCACGCTTGGCCTTCCAGAGCATCCGAACCTGATACCTACACCCCAAGATCTAATATTTATAGGTATATTACCCTATTTACATTAGGTAACTTCACAAGTTTCAAATTTAACCGAACCGGCCTATCGTTAGTTACCACCTCACCAGAGCCTGTTGCCTAACATGCCATTGAAACTGCCCAAACCTGTTAATTGTAACCACCCAGCGCCCCTCCTTGACCGGGCGGCTGGAGACACGGCAGTTGTTGTCATTGATGATCACCAAACAATCGCTCAACTCCTGGCGGACTTCGTCGACCGACACGAGGGCTTCCAATGTGTGGGCACCTCCTCCTCTGGCACCGAAGGCATTAGGCTGATCGAAGACCACAAACCTGATCTGGTGATTCTCGACCTCCAGCTTGGAGATATGAGCGGGTTGGAGGTGCTTGAGCGGATTAAGAATCATCGACCAGAACCCAAAATTCTTATCTTCTCGGCCTTGGTCAACGAGGCAATCGTGGGCTTCACGCTACGCTCCAAAATCGATGCCTTCGTGGAAAAGGGTGTCCCCATGGAACAACTCACGAATGCCTTGGAAGGCATCCGGCGCGGGGAGGTCTACTTCAGCCCCACCGCCTCCAAATCACTCCGACAAATCGTTCACCGCCGCAAGTATGCAAACCTGGACCACAATGATTTAGTGGCCCTGCGTCTCGTAGCCCAACAGCAGCCCATAAAGCACATTGCTCACGAACTCGGGCTGTCACAATCCGGTGCCTACAAACTGGTCGATCGCCTGCTAGCAAAAACGGGGTCAGCCAATACGGCCCAGCTGCTCCACCAGGCCGTGCTCCTGGGTCTAATTACACCTGAATGACCCGAAACTTGGCCCAACCAACCATGATAACATCCACCATGCCTCTCAGTCTGACCTCTGAATTGCCGCCGGAACTGCTGGAGCCCTCCTCTCTGGCTCTGGAAATTTGTCACTTGGGACACAGTAGACTGCTGATCGTCGAACGCCGCAATGCCGCTAACGTGGTGTGGGTTTCACCTCGGGACCATTCCGATGATACGACCCGGAGCAGGCGTCTACACAAACTCCTGACGTCGACTAAAACGAGCGACAAAACCACTTTAAAAACGGCGCTCAAGGAGGCAATCGAATGTGGTTCGAGCAAGACACAACTGCGCGGAACGCAACAGCCGGGGTCTGTCACTTCCCTCATCGCAAAACGCCTGTCAAATTCCAAAACTCCACCGCACTTGTGCATGCTGGTGCTGAAGACTAGGACCGAAGCGGGTAACCTGCTAAGAGATCATGCCAAAAATTTGTTACAGGGAGTGGAACAAGCCGGTGAGGGCTTTGCCCTAACGGATCAAGCGGGATGCTTCACGTACTTGAATCGAGTCCACGTCGAAATTTTCGGATATCAGGACCAGGCAGAGCTAATCGGGAAGAGCTGGAAAATTCTTTACTCCCCCGAAGAAGCCGACCGGCTTGAGCGCGAAGTCATGCCCAATCTCGCCAAAACTGGCACGTGGTCTGGCTCCGCGTTGGCCCGCAGAAAGGACGGAAGCGAATTCCATGAGACTTTGACCCTATCGGTAACGCCGAATGGCCAGATCGCCTGTAACTGTCAGGACCGAACGCAGGAAATGAGATCGATAAAGACTTTGCAGGATAGCGAGGAACTATTTCGAAAGGTGGCGGAGAATCTGCCTTCCGGCTTGTTGATCCGAGAAATAGAAGGCAAGTATATCTATGCGAACAGGGTGGCTCGACATGTCGGGTGGCCTCGACCGATCGACCCAATCGGCAAACGGCCCGAGGAGATATTTCCTCCGGAACTCCTGGAGCAGCTGAGATCAGTTCCAGACGCCGCACTGGAGGGAGATCGGGTTTTGCGGAAAGATATCGAATTTAACGTCGGTTCAGAACGGAAGACCATTGAAATCCTGAAATTCTGGATCCCAAACCCGGGAAGCGAACACGAAGACTCCGTGTGCAATATTTGCACCGATGTAACCGAGCGCCGAACAGTCGAGGCCAGCCTGCGCGAGATGCTTGAGCAAAAATCTCAATCTTTGACCATGCAACGGCAGTTTATTTCGACAATTTCCCACGAATTCAGGAGCCCGATGGCCGCAATCCAAGGAGCCGCCGCGTTGATGGAAATGACGCTCGGGTCCGACTTGCCTGAGCAACTTGACCGGTATTTGGAAATCCAGAGAGAATCACTCGGCACGCTGGGCGATCTGGTGGACCAGGTGCTTTTGATCAACCGCCTGGAACAGGCTGTCACCGAACCATCGCTGAGTCCGCTCGATGTTACCGAATTCGTCCACGGTCTCAGGGACTACTTTAACGACACCGCGAGATCTCCTCGCGTACGGGTAAACCTCCCCGAGGCACCGATTGGCTTGGTGAGTGTGGATGACAGCCTGCTGAAATCCGCCTTAGAGAACTTGCTTTCGAACGCCGTCAAATACTCGCCCCGAGGCTCCCCCATTGTGATCACTCTGGCGCGCAACACCGATTCCTTAGAGATCAGTGTCAAGGATTCAGGGATCGGAATCCCCGCCGACGAGCTAGGTCGGCTCGGCGAAGCCTTTTTCCGGGCCAGAAATGTCGGTTCGGTGCCGGGTACCGGACTCGGGTTGAAAATTGTGAAACGCTGCATCGAATTGCACCAAGGCACTCTCGAATTCACTAGCCGCGAGAAGAGCGGATCTACTTTCACCATTAAAATTCCTGTCAAATGAGCGATGTAAGTCTGCAGCCCCCCCCCTCTAAGCTCCTCGTCGCCGAGGATGACCCTCTCATCCGGGAGACCTTGCAGGACCTGCTTGTAATGGCCGGGTTCGAAATTGCCCAACCGTTTGCCCGATGCGAACAACAGGGCGATCAAAAAGTTCTGGCCCAGCAATTTGATCCGTTGCAGCAACAAACTGTTCCCGGCTCGTGATACGCGGGCATCCAGGCCAACATCCGGCGGTGGCCAGCTGATCGGCGGGCCATCTTCTGGTACTGGATGACCCGAACGCTCCAACCCCTCCGAAGCTGACAGAACCGAGCGGGCCAAATCCGCAAAGTCACCCTCGGTCGCATTTGCTGTGGGCTGAACGACGACCGAGACGATCTGACCATTGCGTGCCTTGCTGTTGGACCAACGGCAGGACAAACCGGTTAGGTCGGGCTGTGCACCCGGTTTGGCAGGCGGCACCGTAAAGGTACCAGCCTTCATCTGCGCCTCGGCCCAGGCCAACCCGCCGCCTGAGAACATGGCGTAATCTACCCCGTCAGACGGCGCATAGCGCGCGACCCGCAGGTCTTTTCCTGCCTTACGAATTTCAGCAACCGGAACCAACGCCGC
>CAKZMS010000339.1 GCA_937128785.1 uncultured Opitutaceae bacterium
TTTTTATGGGGTGGTCCTGGGGGTATTCCTGATCGCAGTTTTCGTGAAGTGGGTGCGGGGGACCGCGGTGTTCTGGGCGGCGATCGCTTCCCAAGCACTCGTGATCCTGCTCTTTTTCCAGCTCGAGATCAGTTACTTGTGGTATAACTTCATCGGGTGCGGGCTGACCATGGGCTTGGCGCTGATCATTCAGACCGTGCTCCCGCGTGAAACGGCTGAAGCCACGGGATGAAGGAATCGCCGGTCATAGCCTTTGGGCAACAGCCTTGTGGGTTCTTCCCGCGACGGTTTTTGGTTTCGAAGGTGCTGACCGCCCGTCGTCTGCAGGCTGAACTCGGTGGCGAGATCGTATTTTTCTATCACGATGCCGATCACGATCCCCGCGAGACGCAGACCTTGATTCGATTTCCCGGCGAAGACGAACCCCGCACCCTCAACTTCACCTTCGTCAATAAAACGCAGCGCAAATACAGCCCGCTTTCCTGCAAACGAATCAAAGCCGATTGGCAGGAGAACATGGTGCGGCAGTTAGGCGCCGCGTTGGATCCTTCAACTCTGGCGCTCTTCCGTTCCGTGCAGGCTGATACGGTCTCCGACTTCTGTCTGACCATGTATGAAAAAATGGGCATGCTGGAAGGCGTGCGGGTGGTCCGGTCAAGTGACCCGAATCTGCGCACGGCGGCCTGTGCCATCGATGACTATTTCGTCGACGTGGAGTGGGAGGGTGAAACCGTTCGCGCCCGCAAAACCCCGGCCGGACTACAGTTGCACCGGGGTGGGGATGCTTTTCTGACTCTGCCGCCCTGCGACTACGACTCCGCCCAGATCAGTCCTTCCCGCGACAGCCGTTTGCGCTGGATGCAATCGGTGCTGGGCTGCACGCATTACATTGCCGGAGCCGGGGAACAAGCCTACTTGAATGAAGCCGAAGCACCGGACATAACGTTTGTGCCTCGCGACTCCATCGATCGATCCAATGAAGCCTACCTCGAGTTCCCCATCTGATCAGCTTGCCCCCATGGTGGTATTCGGGGCCCATCCCGATGACGTGGAGTTTGGCATTGGCGGCGTCGTGGTTGCGGAAACCCAACGAGGCCGCCGGGTCCACCTGGTCGTGGGATCCCGGGGCGAATCGGGTACCCACGGGACATCCCTGCAGCGTGAGGCGGAGGCGACCCAGGCCGCCGAGCTCATGGGGGCCACGCTGCAATTTGTCGATCTGGGCGGTGACGCCAACATCGAGAACACCCGGGCTGGAGCCCGCGTCTTGGCCCGGATCATTCGCGAGCAACAACCAGCCGTGGTGATGGCTCCCACGACCGAGGAGAATCAGCATCCGGATCACGCGGCCGTCGGGCGGATGGCCCGGGATGCGACGCGTCTGGCCCGGTATGGCGGTTTGGCGGAGTTGCAGGACCTGCCCAGACACGCCGTCAGCCAGCTGCTGTATTATCCGATCGGGGCGGATGCCACTCCGCGGGATCGTCAAGCAGTGTTGTATCCGCTTTCCGATGACGTGGTCGCGACTTGGCAGCAAGTGATGGAAGCGCATGCCTCCCAGATGCAGACCCGAAACTACGTCGATTACCAATTGGCCCGGTCGGCCTTGCTGGGCCAGCGAGCCGGGGTGGGGCACGCCCTCGAATTTTTCCCCAACGACCCCTTGTTGATCAACAGCCTTGCCCAGATCGACGGCAGCAGTCGCCACTTTTGATTACCATGGCAGAGGCGGCACCGCTCCGAATTGGCATTGTTTGCTACCCGTCGGTGGGAGGCAGTGGAATCCTGGCTTCGGGACTGGGGGATGAGTTGGCGGCGCGAGGCCATGAGGTGCATTTCATCAGCTACGAGCGACCGTTCCGATTGGATCCAGGTCGCGAACGTGTCTTTTTCCATCCGGTCGAGATTAACAGTTATGAGCTGTTCAAGTATCCGGACTACACGTTGCCGCTTTCGGTCAAACTAGCTGAAGTCGCCCAAGCCTTTGAGTTGGATGTGATCCATGCCCACTACGCGGTTCCTCACGCCACGGCGGCGATTCTCGCTCGCGAGATGCTCCCGCCGCAACATCGGCCGGTGGTCGTGACCACTCTGCATGGCACCGATACAACGTTGCTCGGGCGTGATCCGGGATACGCTCCCGCGATCCGCTTCGCGTTGGAGGCTTCGGATGCCATTAGCGCAGTATCGGAGTTCCTGCGCCAGGAAACCCACAAGCTGCTGGGGGTGGCCAAGGACATCACGGTGGTGCATAATTTCTTTGAGGCGCGGCCGGCAGTGCGATCCCGGGATGCGGTCCGCCAGGAGCTGGGGGTGCGGGAGGATCAAAAACTGCTGCTTCACCTTTCGAACCTGCGACCCATCAAGCGGATTGACGTGATGCTAAACGCGCTCGCTCAGTTGGAGAATCGAGATCGGTTTAAGATGGTAGTATTGGCCGGTGGATCCTTCACGCCTTACCAGGGTTTGGTGGATCGTTTGGGGCTGAGTGATACAATTGTGGTGCGGGAGTCGGTTTCGGTGGTGGAGGACTACCTGCAGGCGGCTGATATCGGAGTGTTCACCTCCGATTCCGAGAGTTTCTGTCTCAGTCTGCTGGAGCTGGCCGCGTTTGCCTGCCCGAGTGTTTCGACCCAGGTTGGAGGAATCCCGGAAGTGGTCGAGGACGGCGAGTCCGCCTTGCTGGTGCCTGCGGGTAACAGCGAAGCGGTTGCCTTGGCCGTGGAAAGGTTGCTCGAAGATGAGACGCTGACTCGGCGACTGGGGGAAGCCGCCCGGACCCGGGCCGTGGAGCGGTTCTGCCCGGAGAAAATCGTGCCGGAATATGAGGCGCTCTACCGTCGGGTGCTGGCTGAGTCGAAGCGGTGATTCACTCCGGCGGGGCCATCATGACACTTTTGTTCGTGAAACTGGGCGGCGGATGAATTTGTCTGCACACTTATGAGTTCTCTCTATCGTCTGTATCCGTCTGCTTCCTGTATCGTCGTGGAATCCAACGGGACTTATGTGCAAACCAATCCGGACTTCAGTCTCGATCTGCTGTTCAGCGCCAAGAATCAGGCTCAAGCGATTGAGAAGGCGATGAGCCAAGGTCAGCCGACCGATGCGCCGGGAGCGCCATGGCCCTTGGTGCAAAGCCAGGAGGTGTGGGCCGCGGGCGTGACCTACTTCCGTTCTCGCACCGCGCGGATGGAGGAATCGCAGGATGCCGGAGGCGGAGATTTTTACGACCGGGTGTATGACGCGGAGCGCCCGGAGTTGTTTCTTAAGGCGACGCCGCATCGGGTCGCGGCGCCGGGAGGTGGGGTGCGGATTCGATCCGATTCAAATTGGAACGTGCCGGAGCCCGAACTCACGCTCGCCATCAACACGGCGGGGAAGGTCTTTGGCTACACCCTTGGCAATGACATGAGCTCCCGGGACATCGAAGGGGAGAACCCGCTCTATCTTCCTCAAGCCAAGTGTTATGACCGCAGTGCGGCCTTGGGGCCGTGTTTGGTGGTGACCGATGAGGCCCCCGCCCCGACTAGCGTGTTATCCTTGGTCATCAAGCGCCGCGGCGAAGAAGTATTTGCGGGCGAGACCACACTGGATCAAATCAAGCGGCCCTTGGAGTCGCTCGCCGATTGGTTGTATCGCGAAAATGTATTTCCGTTTGGGGCTTACCTCATGACGGGCACCGGAATTGTGCCGCCCGATGAGTTCACGCTGAAACCGGGAGATCAGGTTCATATCTCGATGGATCCGATCGGTACGCTCACCAACATGGTGATCACCTAGGCTGGCGGTTTAAGCTGCCGGGATCTTTTTCAAGAAGGTCGGCATGTAGACGACGATTCCCAGCAGGGCGAGGAGCAGCAGGGTCTCCCGGTTTTGATTGGCGGCGACCACCCCGATCAAGGCGGTCATTTCGCACATCGATATTCCGATCACGAACAGAACAAATCCTCCGCGACGATTCGGGGCTTTGGGCAGGAATATAAATCGCAGAATCGCCCCCAGAGCCAGCGGACCCAACGCCACAAACCAAGGTAGTGCTCCCATGCCTGGTTCCCGGAGGAAGATGCCTCCGATCACAAATACCATCGCCAATAAGGATCCCCAGATTGCCCACCAGATCACCGGGGGCATGTTGGGCTGTCCTCCATTCGCCGAACTCATGGGGATGCTGGCTTGCTGGTGCGGACCACCCGGACCTTGAGCACCCGATCCAACAGGCTGCGGCGATTCGGCCCCGACCAGAGCGGAGCGGCATTGGCGGCCACTAAAAGCGAGGAAACCAAGACCACAAAAAACTGAATCGGTCCCACATTGGCGGGAATCAACTCCACCGGATAGATCATCACCATTCCGGCGATGAAGAAGGGGAGCGGACGCATCAGCGCCACGAACAATGAAATCCGACGGGCTTGGTTCTCTTCGTTGACCACCCGGAGCTTCATCAACGCCAACCCGGGGCTGGTTCGCATATGACCGCAGGCGAGCCAAAACAGGCCGCAAAGTCCGAACAGGGCCTTCATGGCGATGGCGGCGCGGGCCGCTGATGAAGGCGCACCGCTCGCGGCGGATATTTGTTCTGCCCCCAGCGCCAATCCTCCGACGATCAGCAGATTAATCAAAGCGGCACTCACGCGCTGAAGCGGACGGGCATCTTGTGGTGTCGAGTCGATCATGAAAGGGAGGAGAGCAATCGCGCCCGGGAGTCAGGTCAATGACGGGAATTGCAAATCATTGCCGCTAGGGGAGCCGTTCAAACTGTAGCAGTTTGAATTCCAACGCGGTGTCACCCGGGAATTCAGGGCACTGCAGCGTCAAGGTTGCCTCCCCCGCATCGAGCGCGATCTCTCCCATGACCAGAGGAGCAAAGTCCTTAACGTATGACTCCTGGCGCGGGATGCGGTCATGCTCCGCGCCCGTTTCCGGGGGATCCCAGGCCTCGACGATCCGGGTGGTCAGGCTGCTATTGCCGCAGTCCAACTGGAGCGTGGCGCCAACATCTGAATCAGGGGTGGTGTAGTAGACCGTCACTTGGAATCTCCCGGCGGCCGGAATATCGACCTGCCAGGTGAGCTGATCGTCCTGCGATCGCCAGTTTCTCACATAGGAGTCATTGGGATATCTGTTGGATCGCTCCAATCCGCCGTGGAGCTTGGCGTCGCGAGCGGGCAGGGGACTGAAACGGGCCCCGGGGTGACCGAGCGTAATGGCCGGGTCTTGTGGGGCCCCCGTTTCTTTCATGTCCTTTCGCCACGCTTTCACGGCGTCTCGGAGCTCGGCCGCGACCGCAGGATGGGCATCGGTGACGGCAGTATGTTGTCGGGGGTCCGCGACGAGATCGTAGAGCTCTCCATTTTGATCCAGCATCCAGCGATCGCCTCGCACACTGACCCGATCCCGCCAGTGCGTGAAGATCAGTCGGTCACTCGGCGGGGATTGATCAGCGTGTAAAGTGGAAGCGAGACTGATGCCGTCTAGGGGGTGCGGGGAGTTCAAAGGAACGCCGGCGAGCTCGGCCAGCGTGGGCAACAAGTCGATCGCTCCCATCGGCGCCGCTACCGTGGTCGCCGTGGCGATGCCCGCGGGCCACCGCACAAACATCGCCGACCGCACGCCGCCTTCATCGGTAGATCCTTTGCGGCCTTTGAAGTCTCCATTCCAACGGGCTCCGTTGGGGCCGTTGTCGGAAAAATAGACCACGATGGTGTCTTCGGTCGCGCCCATCTCATCCAGGGCCTCGAGAATCCGGCCCACATTGTAGTCGATGTTCTCCACCATCGCGAGGGCGGCGCGGGTGTGCGTCGGATCCTCCTGGCCGGCGAAACGGTGATCGCGCGGCCCTTCGCGTTCACCCCAGGAGTCCCCGAAGCGATCCGGGACCCG
>CAKZMS010000340.1 GCA_937128785.1 uncultured Opitutaceae bacterium
ATGGGCATAGCCGTGCTCGAGCGTCTGCCCTATCGCCTGACCCAGACAGTTCATCTCGCACTTTCCTGTCCAATAAAACTCCGGCAATGCCTGCCGGGCTCGCAGGGCGTTTCCTCGCGCATAGCCCGGCATTTTCCACCAGTAGAGTCCGCGCACATACTCGCGCCAGCCGAGGATCTGCCGCACAAATCCCTCCACTGCGGCGAGCGGAGCCCGGCCCTTGCGATAGGCCGCCACGGCCGCCTCCACGGCGTCGCGGGGGTTGAGCAGCTTCAGGTTCATCGCCGCCGAGATCCGGGAATGAAAAAGCCAAGGCTCATTCGTCCACATGGCATCCTGATACTGGCCAAACTTCTCGAGTCGATTTTCAACAAAGTCCTCCAGCGCTTGCTGAGCTTCAGCCGCCGTGACGGGCCAGGAGAAGTCACGCAGATCGCCCGGGTGGTCGGGAAACTGTTTGTCCACCCGTTCGATCACTTGCCGGGTAATTTCATCCGGCTTGAATAGCAGTGGATCCGGCATAGCTAGCGGCGCGCTCTTCCCAAAACTCCCGCGATTATCCGCATCAAAATTCCACTGCCCGCCCTCTGGTTTTCCGGCTTCGTCCACAAGGACGTTTTCGCGGCGGCGGAGTTCACGGTAGAAATATTCCAGCCGTATCGATTTACGACCTTTCGCGTGATCCACGAAGTCCTCCCGGGTAGCATAAAAGTGACGGTCCTCCCTCAACTCTATCTCTACTTTCGACGCATCCGCGGCGTCCATCATCGCCTGTTCCACGCGATGATCTCCCGCCTCCACCATAACGATTCGGTCAGGATTATGACGCCTGACTGCCCGTTTCAGTTCTGCCCCCAGGCTCCCCTGGTTGTCGGCGTCATCGAGTACCCCATAGTCGCCCCGCCAGCCTTTCCTCCGCTCCAAGGCCGCCCGAAAGTGCCGCATCGCCGCCAAGAAAACCACGATCCGAATTTTGGAGGACCACACGTGAGTCGACTCTTCCGCGACCTCCGCCATCCACACGATGTCCTGCGTAGGATCGAAACCATCAAAAGCCGCCGAATTCGCGTCGAGTTGGTCGCCGAGAACGACAACCAGGTTGCGGATGCCCCGGGCGCTCACGGTCGGTTTGCCTTCAATTCCTGGAACGCCGCCAACGCTTCATTCCGCGCTGTTTTGTGATCAACCACCGGTCGCGGATAAGTATCTCCCAGATTTACCCTCGCCTGCTCCAAAACTTCTGCCGGAGCCTCCCATGGCGCATGCAAGTATTTGTTGGGTAGGCCGGCGATCTCGGGAACCCACCGACGGACATATTCACCTCTACCATCGAATTTCTTTCCCTGCAGCACCGGAGCGAAAATTCGGAAATAAGGTGCGGCGTCAGCCCCGCAGCCGGCACTCCATTGCCAGCCCAGGGTGTTCGAAGCGAGGTCGGCATCGACCAGGGTATCCCAGAACCATTCCGCCCCGCGTTGCCACGGAAGCCGCAAGTGCTTCACCAAAAACGAAGCCACCACCATGCGCACGCGGTTGTGCATCCAACCGGTTGCCCAGAGCTCCCGCATCCCGGCATCCACGATCGGATAACCGGTCTGACCTCGCTGCCACGCTTGCAGCAGCCGACCATCAGGGTCCGGTCGCCACGGAAATTCTGCGTAGTCAGTTCGCAAGGGTTGGGTCGGCGTTTCGCGAAAGTGAAACAGCAGATGGTAGGCAAACTCACGCCACCCCACTTCACTCAGAAATACCCGGGCTCCATTGCTGGGCGGAAACGTCCCCGCTTGCCGGCCTAACTCGGCCGTGGCCGCCCAAATCTGACGCGGAGAAATCTCGCCAAAGTGCAAGTGAGGCGAAAGACGGGACGTCCCCCGCTCGCTCGGGATATCACGCTGATCCTGATAGGCATCAATCCGAGCTTTGAGGAAATCCTGCAACGCAGCATGAGCACCTTCTTCGCCGGGTTGGTGGTGATCACCGAATGTATCGGCCCAGTTCAAGGCAGGTAACAAGTCGAAATTAGAGAGCTCCACGGAATCCGGCCATTGCGGCAGACTCGACCAATACTGAGGTGCATCGCCGCTCGGTGGAGTCTTGTCCAACGACAAGCAATGCCGCCAATACGGGGTAAAAACCTGAAAGGGTTTCCCCTGTTTGTTCTGCACCGTGTGCGGCTCGTTCAACAACGCGCCATTGAAGCTGCGAACCTCCAGACCAGAATCGACCAAGGCCCGCTTGATCATCGCATCCCGCCGCATCGCCAGCGGCTCATAGCGCCGGCACCGCGGGCACA
>CAKZMS010000341.1 GCA_937128785.1 uncultured Opitutaceae bacterium
GAGGACACCAACGGCGATGGGACATTCGATCATGCCAAGATTTTCGTCGAGGGTCTCCGTTTGGCCACAGCCGTAGTCAAAGGGAACGGCGGCGCCTGGGTGCTCAATCCGCCCTATCTGCTATTCTACCCGGACGCCGACGAGGATGATGTGCCGGACGCCGCGCCCACCGTTCATCTCGACGGGTTCGGCATCCAGGATTCCCACGCGGTAGTAAGCTCCCTGACTTGGGGACCCGACGGCTGGCTCTACGGAGCCCAGGGTTCCACCGTAACTTCGGACATCGTCGTCAGTGGCTCCGCCGCACCACCCGAGAGTCGCGTGGGACAATTGATGTGGCGCTACCATCCCACGCTTAAAACCTACGAGGTCTTCGCCGAAGGCGGCGGGAATATCTGGAGTTGTGAGTTTGATGCCGCTGGTCGCCTTTTCGCCGGGACCAATGACCGCTACCCCGCCTACGCCTATCTCCAAGGAGCCTTCTACCGAAAGAACTTCGGCAAACATGGTGCGTTGTCCAATCCCCACGCCTACGACCATTTTCAAGGCATCGATGCATCGGGGCATCGTCGGGTGTCCACCTCCGTCCTGGTCTACGGCGGAGCCAACCTGCCGGCGCGCTTCGATGGATCCCTGATGTATCTCGGCGTGCTCCAAGGCAAGGTAGGCGCCTATCAACTCGAGCCCCAGGGACTCAACTTCACCGGCCAGGCGCTGGACCTTCCGCTCAACGCCACTGACCGCTGGTTTCGTCCCGTCTACCTTGAATCCGGACCGGACGGAGCCGTCTACGTGGCCGACTGGTATGACCAACAGGTCAACCACTACCGCAATCATGAAGGCGCCATCAGCAAGGCCGACGGGCGACTCTTCCGTATTCGTGGTATAGATACAGCACCCATCGGTTCCTTTGACCTGAGCAAATTCTCCGCTACCGAACTCGTGGATGTGCTCTACTATCGCAACCAATGGTGGCGCGACCAGGCCCGCCAACAACTCCGCGGACGCGATGACGCTACGAGTATTTTGCCGCGATTGCATCATATGCTGAAGAACGAGCAGGGGCAGCCTGCGCTCGAAGCGATGTGGGCCCGCAATTTGCTGAGCCCCGGTGACGAACGCGCCTTCGCTACGGCCATTCAGCATACCAACGCAGATGTCCGAAACTGGGCGGTGCGACTGGTGGGCGATCGTCGCTTCGCCACCGACGCTGAATCCGGTTCCCTTTTGAAATTGGCGACGATCGAGCAGGACGTCGAGGTGCTGGCTCAACTCGCATCCAGTGCCGCGCGTTTGCCGACCTCCATCGCATGGGAAATCACCCGCGGGCTGATCGAGAACCCCGCCAGCATGACCACCCCGGGACTGGATCGTATGATTTGGTGGAGTGTGGAGCCCCGCTACGCCGAGTCGCCAAGCGCGTTCGCGCGCTGGTTTGCCGACATCGCCCGTGAGGTTCCGGCTTCGCTTACCAGCGATCTCGCCAGCTTCGCCATGCGCCGAATCACGGCCGATGGCCTCAACAACGGATTTGTGCACGCAACGGAGCTGTTGGATGCGACTACCGACTCGCGACTGATGGCCGCCTTCACGCAAGGATTCGAGACCGCCCTGAGCGGCCGCTCGCTGAAGGGGCTACCGGCTGAACTTGTCACGGCGCTCAACCGCCAAGACGAGGCTCCGATTTCCTTGCGCCTCCGGTTTGACTTCGAAGCAGCCCTTCCGGGGGCCATGAGACTGCTCACCTCATCGGAAACAGAGTTGGCGACCCGCTTGCGCATCCTGGAGGTCATTTCAGAACGCCGCGCGACGTCCACCTTGCCCGCCGTATTGAGTCTGTTGGATTCTGCGGAAGAACCATTGGTTCTGGCCACCCTTCACGGCCTGCAAGCCTTTGAAAGCGATATCATCGCCGCCGAGGTCACTTCGCGCATGGACGCTTGGAACGCCAACATCCGGGACGCCGCCGAGACCCTGTTGGTCAGCCGAGCCGGGTGGAGCTCGATCTGGCTGGATCAATTGGCCCGGTCGGATGACCCCACCGCTTCAATTTCAACCCGCGCCCTCGAAGACATGCGTGGTTGGAACGACGATGAGATCACCCACCAGATCGACGCGCTGTTCGGCTCAATCGACTCGCAAACCGACCACTCATTTGAGACGGAGATTGCCCGGGTGCGGGAGATAGTCAGCCAACCCGGCGGCGTGCCCCAGGACGGATGGAAGCACTACCAGCAGCGATGTGCCGCCTGCCACCGGATGTTCGACCGCGGAGGCAATGTCGGTCCCGACCTGACTCCTTATCAGCGGGACCAACTCGACACCTTACTCCTGTCCATCATCCATCCCGATGCGGAGATTCGGGAAGGGTTTGAGATGATCACCATTGAGACCACCGATGATCGTGTCTTGTCCGGATTTCTTTCCCGTAATGAATCCGATCTGATCGCGCTGCAAATGGTGGGCGGCGCGGAGGTCATTGTTCCCCGCGACCAGGTCAGAGCCATCACTCCGCAAGCGCGCTCGCTCATGCCGGCAGGTCTCCTGACGGCGATGGACGATCAGGCGCTGCGCGATCTCATCGCCTACCTGCAAATTCGGCAGCCGTTGGACATCAAACCTTAGGATAGCAGTGGACGAATCCACGGGCAGAGCTTTCAGTTCCGCCATGCCCCGTTTAGCTGCTGCCCTCCTATCGGTTTCCCTGCTCGTCTCTGCTCACGCATCTACCCCCGCGGATCAGACCAACTTCGTTTTCTTTCTGGTCGATGATCTCGGTTGGGCCGATCTCGGGACCTACGGCAGCACCTTTCACGAGACCCCGCATATCGATCGGTTGGCCGACTCAGGAATGAAGTTCAACTCCGGCTATGCCGCCGCGTCGATTTGTTCACCCACCCGCGCCAGTATCATGACGGGACGCCATCCCGTTCGGGTGGACATCACCGACTGGCTCCCGGGCATGTCCACCGATCGCGCCTACAACCCCCGCTTCCTCCACATCGACGATGCGAATGAAATGGCGTTGGCAGAAGTCACGATCGCCGAGGTTCTCAAAGAAGCCGGCTATGCCACCTTCTTTGCCGGGAAATGGCATCTGGGCAGCGAAGGATTTTTGCCCACCGATCAGGGCTTCGACATCAACATCGGCGGCCACCACAAGGGCTCCCCTCCCGGCGGCTACTACGCGCCGTGGACCAACCCCTATCTCCAGGCGAAAACGGAAAACGAATACCTGACGGAGCGTCTCACCAACGAGTCGATCCATTTCCTGGAGACCCGCGACGCCGAGAAACCGTTCCTCCTCTATCTGTCCTATTACAACGTCCACACGCCCATCCAGCCCTACGAGAAACGGGTTGGGCACTATGAGGCGAAGGCCGAACACATGTTCGAAGGCGAGACTCCCACCGTGGCCGAACGACGCGGAACCTCCCGGGCCCGGCAAGACAATGCGGCCTATGCATCGATGGTAGCCGCCGTGGATGACAGCGTCGGTGCAATCCTCGACTCGCTGGAGGAAATGGACCTGGCCGACAACACCGTGGTCATCTTCTTCTCCGACAACGGAGGCCTGACCACGCTGAGAAATCGACTGGCTCCGACCAGCAACCTCCCCCTCCGCTCCAGCAAGGGCTGGCTTTATGAAGGCGGCATCCGGGAGCCCATGATCGTGCGAGCACCCGGGGTGACCCAACCCGGATCAACATCCGACGTGCCGGTCGTCAGCATGGATTTCTTTCCGACCATGCTGGATCTCGCCGAATTGCCTCGCCGGGGTGACCTCCATGCCGACGGCGAAAGCCTGCTGCCCATCCTGCGCGGCGAGCAAACCACTCAAACCGACGCCATCATCTGGCACTACCCGCATTATCATGGTTCCACCTGGACCCCCGGAGCCGCCATCCGTGACGGCGACTGGAAGCTGATCGAGTTTTACGAATTCGACGAAGTGGAGCTCTACAATATTGCCGAGGACATCGGTGAGACAACCAACCTGGCGACCGAGCATCCCGCGAAAGTCGAGGCGCTACGCCGTAAGCTCCAAAC
>CAKZMS010000342.1 GCA_937128785.1 uncultured Opitutaceae bacterium
GTTTAAGGGAAATCAGGGTGATTTATTCCCCCATGAAACTTGCCCGTCTCCTCCTTTGCACCTCGTTCCTATTCTCAGCCGCATCTTGGGCGAATGCTCGATCCACTGCCGGTTCGCCGACGCCGCCGATGGGGTGGAACAGTTGGAATTGGCACGGGAAGCAGGACATCAACGAGCAGGTTGTGCGCGAGACGATCGATGCGATGGTCGCCACCGGACTGCGCGATGCGGGATACGTCTATGTTGTCATCGATGGCGGTTGGCGGGGGACGGAACTCGGACCGAATGGTGAGCTTACGATTCACGAAGGACGGTTTCCGGGAGGGATTAAGCCTCTGGCGGACTACGCGCACGAGCGCGGGATGAAGCTCGGCCTGCACACGGTTCCGGGATCTCATGATTGCGGTGGCGATCAGGTCGGTGGTCTCGGTCACGAAGAAGTGCACGTCGCGCAGTTTGCGGAGTGGGGCATTGATTTCATCAAACTCGACCGCTGCGTGCTCAAAACCGACGGAGGCTGGAATGAGGGCCGCATCAAGTCCGTCTACCAAAAGTGGGCGCGATTGATGAATGAGGCCGATCCGGAGATGGTGCTCAGCATCAGCGCCTCCGAATATCGGCATTGGTATCCGGAGATCGCAGCGATGGCTCGGACGACTTTGGACATCACGGCGCGGGGGACCGATGGGGCGATTTTCGAGCGGGAAGTGCCGCGGCGAAACCATATCAGTGTGATGCGCGTGGCCGACCTCAATAACTTGCAAGCCGTTCACGCGGGCAATGGTTACTGGAACGATCCCGACATGCTGGTGACGGGTGAGCAGGGACTGACCGAAGCCGAACAAGAAGCGCACTTCGCCCTGTGGTGCGTAATGACGTCGCCGTTGATGCTCGGTAACGATCCGCGGGACATGACGGACTTTGAACGCGATCTGATCACCAACCCGGTAGCGGTGGCCATCAATCAGGATCCCGCTGAACAAGGTCGCCGTATTTTTCAAAGCGGCTTGGCCGAGGTATGGGTCAAACGCATGGCGGATGGCCAGGTGGCGGTCCTACTGCTCAATCGCGGCACCGAGGAGCTGGAGGAATTCCACTTCGATGCCAGTGCGATTGCTCCCTCCGCTGCGAGTTACGCAGTGCGTGATGTTTTTGCGAAAAGCACCCTGACCTCTAACGGAGTTTTGGAAGCGGAGATCGGACCGCGTTCGGCGAAGTTTTACCTCGTGACTCCAGAGTAAGCGCTAGGACAGCCAGGGCCAGTGCACGCATTGGCGGACTTCAGGAAACAGAATGATGTCTGCTTTCCCCGGCCGACCTTTCAGGGCGAAAGTCGTAATGGCGTAGCCGCCGAGTAATTCCCGGGCTTTGTCCATCGTGGCACCACTTACTGCTACATCGTCGACCAACAGCACCCGCGCTCCCGCTTGGGGCAGCTTGTGCACCTCGGCCAGCACCTTCGGTTCCCCGTAACGCGGCTCGTTATTTTCGTCGCGGAAGTTGATCGGTAGCATGTAAAGCGGCAGACTGAGATGAAAAGACAGCAGGGTGGCAGGGATACGACCACCGGTCTGAATTCCCACGACGGCATCGACGGTCGGATAGTCGGCCGCCTGCAACCGTTCGTTGATGGCGTCCATACTCAGACGCACTTTGTCGTCAGTTTCAGTGGGCGGCGGCATGAGGCGGAAACATCTTGGACACCACGATGCTCAATACGGCCAGCACCGCGATACCCGGCCAGGCATTGACCGTGGATGAAGCCGTGTAGGCCGCAGCAGACAGTGGCGGAAGCAAGCTGGGAAAGATAAGCAGGGTCAGAAAACTTAGCGGTTTCGCGGCGAGATAGGCCGCGGGTCCTACCCAAGCTTGCCCCGACCATTTCGACGCCAGCCACGCGGTCACGATGCTGAATCCAGCCAACTCAAACGTCCGAAGAATGGCGACGAGCCGGGCCGGCACGGTCCCG
>CAKZMS010000343.1 GCA_937128785.1 uncultured Opitutaceae bacterium
GGCCTGACCGGTGGTAGTTGTATTCAAATCCACGAGAACGGGACGAAACCGGAAGGTCCGCGGTTGGCGCGGATCTCCTTTTTCATCTTCATCAAGCATGATCGTCTCACTCGCCCAATCCCCATTGGCCAACACTCCGCCAGAAGTATCAGTCAACGTGATTCCGGCACTTGATATCAAATCGGGACCGGGCGGGCCCGGGGTATGCACGGGGGCCGTTTGCGGCGTCGGGAAGTCACTGCTGCGCATCTGCTCCAAGTAGGCCTGGGCGAGGGTGAGCGCGGTATTGTTGTAAACCGCCTCTTCGGACGAGGCCCGAACTTGGAAAGTGAGCGCGAGCAGTCCCACGACCATGAAACTGAAGATCGCCATCCCGACGATCACCTCGACGATGTTAAACCCGGCTTGGGGATTTCGACGTTCGCAGTTGGCTGGGTCTGAGTGGGGGAGGGAGTAAGGGATGCGCGACATGCAACCACCTTACATGAATAGGCTCCAAAGAACAGAGCCAAACAGGCCTATAATGTACCCTACTTAAATAGGGTCTTTAGGCCCTACTAACGCTGGGCTGAAGGTTTGGATTGGGCGTAAAGTGCTGCTGCTTGAGCGCGTCGCGAAACGTGTAGTTTTTCAAAAACGGTTCCTAAATAGTTCTTTACGGTTTTTTCGGCCAACCCCATCTCGGCCGCCACTTCCTTGTTGGTCATGCCTTCCGCGATGAGAGCGAGGATTCGGCCTTCCTGCCGGGAAAGACTCTCGATTAGGTCCCGGGTGGAGGGGGTATTGGATCGCACCAGGGAAAGGACCCGGGCTGTGATTGCCGGGTCGAGAATCGATTTGCCGGCATGTATGTCGATAATGGCCTGAATCAAGGCCCCCCCATTAACCTCCTTTAGCAGGTAGCCGTGGGCACCCGCGCGGATGGCGTTATCCACCATCTCTTCATCTTCGACGGAGGTCAGAATCAGCACCTTGGTTTTACTGTGGGAACGGCAAATTTGCCGGCAGGCGTCAAAGCCCGTTCCGTCAGGTAAACGAATATCCAGCAGCACGACATCGGGCTCATGTTGGGCGACCGCCGCCACCCCGCTGGCGACATCGTGGCCTTCCGCCCGTAGATCAATTTGATCTGAGCTACCAAGGAGGGACGATAATCCCGCTCTCACCAATTCGCTATCATCGACGATGACCAGCGAAACAGGAGAACCGGCAGAATGGAGTGAAGGGGAGGTCATATTGATTGAGCGGTTTGCCAGGTCACCTCGACGGAGGTTCCCTCTCCCGGCGACGTGGTCAAATTGAATGCCCCGATGGCGGACTCGGCTCGAGCGGTGATGTTGGCGAGCCCCATGCCGTCCCCCGAACTCGTCTCAGGTTCAAAACCGGTTCCGTTGTCCCGGATGGTGAGGGTGGTGCCGCCGGGCGTCGGGATCAGGCTCACATGAATCTGACTCGCCCCGCCGTGTCGCAGGGCGTTGCTCACGGCCTCGCGGGTGATCTGCAACGTTTCGGCCAGCTGCTGATCCGAGAGCTCGATCACGGCGGCATCTTCGACTCGCCAATTCAGATCCAAAGGTCGACCGGCCCGGAGTTCTTCGACGATTTCGCCGAGGCGGGATTGCAAGGAATCGCCCCGGACGGACCGGGGAGAGAGTCCGGAGATGTAGGCTCTGATATCGGAAATCGTTTTGTTGATGTGCTTGATGCTTTGATCAACTAGGCCTTGGGACTTGCCGGAATCCTGTTCGGCGAGTCTTTGCGCGGATTCGAGGGTCAGGCCCACGGCATAAAGCGACTGGATCACACCGTCGTGGAGATCGCGACCGATGCGGATCTTCTCTTCCAGTGCCTGATTGAGCATCTGCAGTCTTTGGCGCGAATCAGCCTCGGCTTTTTCGCGTTCGCCCCGTTCAACACTGATTTCCTCCTGGGCTTTGGCCGAGGTGGCGGCCAGCAAGGAAATACTGCGCAGCTCCCGCTCCCGGGCGGTGAAGGGAGCACGGGTCTCGTGGTTTGTTCCCCGGCCCAAGCCCATCGAAAATACGAGTGCAATGGTCACCACCAAAGCGATACCGCTCAATGCGAGGTTGCCACGGGTGAGGAGACGTTGGGCACTCCGCTGTTCCGATTCACTGATGGTGCCCCGCAGCGGCGTGGACTCCGTCGGCACGCCGCGCTCGGCGGTAACCCATTGCAGACTGTTACCCGCGACGGTGAGAACAAGAAGGATCACCAGCGTGAAGGTAAGGAGTCGGGAGAGGGGAGTCATGCCTGCGGAAAGTCATCCGTGACAGGCTCTGCTGAATTCGTCAAAACCTTCGACAATGCGGAAGCGGCCCGTTTCGTTGGTGGGCTCCCTCTATGAAAACCTTCTACATTACCACCGCGATCGACTACGTGAACGGTTCGCCGCACCTGGGCCACGCCTACGAAAAAGTGCTGACGGACGTCATTGCCCGATTCCGTCGAATGATGGGGGACGATGTGTATTTTCTAACCGGGACAGACGAACATGGTCAAAAAATCCAACAGAGCGCCCGCGCTCGTGGCATTGAACCACAGGCGTTCGTGGACCAGATTGCCCCGGAGTTCCAGGAGATGTGTCGGCGGTTGGAGATCTCCAACGACGACTTTATCCGCACCACCGAGCCGCGTCACAAGGAAGTCGTCTGCCAATTACTGCAGCAGCTCTTCGACAAGGGGGAAATTTACAAGGCGGAATACCAAGGTTACTACTCAACCCGCCAAGAGCAGTTTCTCCAGGAGAAGGACCGCAACGAGGACGGCACTTGGCCGGAGATTTTTGGCGAAGTCTCCGAGATCACCGAATCCAACTATTTCTTCAAGCTCGGTGCCTACCAGCAGTGGCTTATCGACCACATCAAGGCCAACCCCGACTTCATCTATCCGCGCTACCGGGCTAAGCAGGTGCTCGAGTTTCTTTCGGAGCCCTTGAATGACCTGTGCATTTCCCGGCCCAAAGAACGGTTGGCGTGGGGCATTCCGCTGCCCTTCGATCCTGATTTTGTGACGTATGTTTGGTTCGATGCCCTGACCAATTACTACTCCGCCGTGGCCGACAAATCAGACCTGTGGCCGGCCTCATTTCACGTCATCGGCAAGGACATCCTGGTTCCGCCGCACGCGGTCTACTGGCCGATCATGTTGAAGGCATGCGGACTGCCGACGCCGCAATCGATTCTCGCCCACGGTTGGTGGTCAATCAACGGCGCCAAGATGTCCAAGAGCACCGGCAACTTCGTGGAGCCGATCGAGTTCGTGGATCAGTTCGGCGTCGACGCCCTGCGTTATTTCCTCATCCGCGAGATGAGCGTGGGGCA
>CAKZMS010000344.1 GCA_937128785.1 uncultured Opitutaceae bacterium
CCCACCACCAATGACCGCGTGCCGCAGGTTTACGTAACCGAGAGCAAGGTCCTCAACCTCGACCCCGCAGACCCGTTGTGGGTCGGTCGTAAGGCACCGGAGGGTCAACCCACCGGCATCACCCATCGCCACACGCTCAAGATGGATTGGTCCCACGGTCACAACACCACCATCCACAACGGCATCTCCCGCATCGGCGCCTACACCGGGGGCCATGCCGCCCGTTTCCGCGATGAAGACCTGGCCGACAAGTGGGTCGAAAAATCCGTCGAGTGGATCGAGGCCAACCAAGACAACCCCTTCTTTCTCTTCTTCGCCTCGCACGATCTGCACGTGCCCCGCATCGCCCACGAACGTTTCCAAGGCGCTTCCGATCTCGGTCCGCGCGGTGATACCATCGTGCAACTCGATTGGTGTGTCGGCCAAATCACCAAGACTCTCGACCGGCTCGGCCTCTCTGAAAACACCCTGATCGTCTTCTGCTCGGACAACGGTCCGGTCATGGATGACGGCTACAAAGACCTCGCCTTGGAGATGGTGGGCTCCCACCGCGCCGGTGGCCCCTTCACCGGCGGTAAATACAGCGTCTACGAAGGCGGCACCCGCACCCCGTTCATCGCGTGGTGGCCGGGCAAAATCGCCCCCGGTGTATCGGATGAAATCGTCAGCACCATGGACCTCGGTGCCAGCTTCGCCGCCATGGTCGGCCAAGATATTTCCGATACCGCCCTGCCCGACAGCTTTGACTTATCCGGGGCACTTTTGGGCAAGCCAGACGCGGAAGGGCGAGACTACATCGTGCAGCAGGACAACGGTCGCACGGGTAACCTCGGCTTGCGCGAGGGCTATTGGAAGTTGGTGCGCCATCCCGGCAACCGGGCGCGCAACACCATGGTCGAAGAAAAACTCGCCAACACCCAGGTGCCCACCATCGGCCTCTACAATCTCAAGGCCGACCCGGGCGAGTTGCACAACCTCGTCGATCAACACCCCGAAGTCGCCCAACGGCTCGAGGCCAGACTCGACGACATCCTCGCAGCCAAGCGCACACGATAGTCTCTGCCCCTGCAGGGGCGCGGTTTAGCCGCGCCGGCCCAAACTAGCTCACCACTGCAACGTCATAGCCGACGAACAAACGGTCGTAGGTTACCACGGGGGACTTCAGTCGTTGAGCTTGGGCGATGATGATCCGGTCAAACGGATCGGCATGGTGATCGGGTAATTCAACCGCGTTGGAGAAGTCGAGGGCTTCAACCGGGACCACGTCGCACGAGTAGGTCTCGATCGCCTCTTCCCAAAATGACCGGGGGGATTTAAAGGGATCAATGGGGAGGTTTCCTCGCTTATACTTGAGTGAGATCTCGAAAAGACTGCATGCCGACACGCCCAGTCCGTGGGCCTCACGAATCGAGTTCAGCGTCGCGCGGGACAGCTTCCGCTGCGCCAATCCTGCCAGCGACAGCAGGGCGCAGGTGTCCAGGATCAGGTCCATCCTTCGATGTCGGGAGCATCAACCGGCGCCGTCGCCTCTTCCTCGGAGATCATCGGTTTCGCGCCGCGCAACGGCTTTAGGTTCCGTTTCCTGCTTTGATGCGGAACCAGATCAAACCACGGCTTGCCGTGCTTGGTCACCGTGATGCGCTGCCCCTGATGAGCCTGCTCACCATAGCGACTGAACTTACTTTTCACCTCACGTAGTGGGGCTTCCATAAGACAATTTTTGTAGTCACTGTGACTACATTGTCAATCGAGCAAAACCATACTTCAAGTGGGACGCCGAATCCGACGTCTTCGCGGCCAGGCGCACGCGTTAAGCGCGAAGTTTACTGACGTCAGCCCCCCAGGATCCCGCTGCGGCGGGATTTTTTGTGTCCGAGATCAATGATCTCTCGTTCTGCTGAGATAAGTGCTGCGTTTGGGTCAGTCTTCGTCTGAGAATGCCGCCCTTCGTCGTCCCTTCTGGTGACCGATCTACCCCCTAAGATCCGCCCCCTCGTCTGTTCCCTGTGCTCTCGAAACATTTCTCTCGAACTGCCGCACTCCTGCTGGTCTCGGTGCCAACGGCGGTAGGCGTATTCGCGCAGAGCGCTTCCGGAGAACTCAGCCCGGAGGATCTGGAGTTTTTCGAATCCAAGATTCGCCCACTTCTCATCGAAAACTGCTACGAGTGCCATTCTGCGGGAGCAGAACGGGTCCGGGGTGGATTCCTATTGGATTCTCAACCCGCCATGCAACGGGGTGGCGAAAGTGGGCCGTCCTTCATCGCCGGTCAGCCTGACGATAGTCGTCTGATCAACATGGTGCGGCACCACCCGGACTTCGAATCCATGCCGCCGAAATCCAAGCTCACCGACAGCCAGATCGCCGACCTGGTCACGTGGATTGCGAGAGGAGCACCCGACCCTCGTGCGGAGGAAATGGTCGCAGAGAAACCGCATGACTATTTCGACTTGGAGGAACGCAAGCAGTGGTGGTCACTCCAGCCGATCACCGACCCCGACCCGCCGTCAGTGGCCGATGACACCTGGCCGCTCAACGATTACGATCGTTTCATTCTCGCCCAACTGGAAGAGCGGTCATGGACTCCTGCAGCCGACGCGGATCGCCGGAGTCTGTTGCGCCGGTTGAGTTTTGATCTGACGGGTCTTCCCCCCACCCCGCAGGAATTGGAGGCCTTCGTCAGCGACACGTCGCCGGAGGCCTACACACGACAGGTGGACCGACTTCTCGCCTCCCCTCATTTTGGTGAAAAATGGGCCCGACACTGGATGGACCTGACCCGCTACGCTGAGACCAAGGCGTTCGAAATGGACTACACCATGCCGCACACCTACCGCTACCGGGACTATCTGATCCGGGCGTTCAACGACGACGTGCCCTACGATCAGTTTGTGCTCGAAGCCTTGGCCGGGGACCTGTTGCCCGAACCGCGGATCGATCCCGTCACCGGGGACAACGAATCCCTCAAAGGACCCGGCTTTCTCTTTCTCAGCGACGGTCAGCACGGACCGCCTGATATCCACGAAGACGAGGCGCGCATTTTTGCCCGCACCATCGACGTCACGACCAAGGCCTTTCTGGGCTCCACCGTGGCCTGTGCTCGCTGCCACGATCACAAATTCGATGCCATCACGACGGCGGATTACTACTCCCTCTACGGCATCCTGCGCAGCTCTCGTATCACCCACGGCAACGCCGTAGACCTCCAACGCCAGCAATCGCCGGCGCAAAAGATCTCCGCCGCCCGGGAGCGCCTCACTCCCTTGGTTTATGAGTCGATCGGACCCCAGATCGAGCTCCTGCCGGATTACCTCGCGCTGCGGGACGAGATCATCGCCACCACCGACATTGAGTCAAAAATGGCGGACTTGCGGGCGAGTTATCCCAAACGCTTATGGCGCGCTCAACAAGAAGAGTATCACCAGAAACTGGATACGCTGTTCCTCGATCATGCCCGCTCCCACACCCCGGACGATCTGGATCCACTTCGCCTCAAGCATTGGTTGGAACTGACCCTCCACCCGGACCAGCAGACCAACTGGCCGGAGTTGATCGGACTCCAACTCCAGACCTCAGAGGAACCGTCCTCCGAGGCGAAACCTTCACCGCCCCAGAGTCCGGCTTTCGCCGCCATCATCGATTCACTCGATTCCTGGTATACCGAGGGGCTCGCATTCGAACCGGCTCCGCCGGACGTGCAAATGGTCGTGAGCCAATCCGGTCCACTGCCCGTCTTGGGACTCACCCGGGCTCCTATCACCGCTGGTCTCCATGGGTCCCGCGTGAGCGGCGTATTGCGCTCTCCCGATTTCGTGCTCGATGGCGAACCCATCCATTTTCAAGCCAAAGGTCGGTTTGCGACCTTCCGACTGGTGGTCCGCAACTACGAGCTAGCCGGGCGCGGTCCCACCACCGCGGCGTTGAGCAAAGGGCTTTCGGGAGATCATTGGCAGAGCTTCACGAATCCCACCGACCGGGGGGAGGGAGAGCCCGCCTATTTTGAGGTGGTCCAACATGGCCAATTCACGGAGGCCCGCCACCCCAACCAGGATCCGATCGATTTCGATGAGAACGGTTACGTGGCCATGCGGTTCCAAGATGCGATTGACTGGACGACGTGGTGGAACGACGCCTCGGGGGATGCTTCCTACGATAAGGCAATCGGGCGAATCGAAGAAACCTGGCGGCACGCGCAGGAGGGACGCCTCGACGAGTTCGAAGTCGATTTTCTATCGGCCCTCTTCGGCGCGGGGCTACTCCAACCCGACCCCGCGACCTCACTCGAATTTGCCGTCGTGCTGGACGAATTCCGCGACGCCCAAAATGAGATCCCTCGACCCCGCTATGTCCGCACCCTGACGGAGGGGGACCCGCAGGACGTGCCCGTTTATATCCGCGGCAGTCACAAGAACCTCAGCTCCGACCCAAATCCCCGTCGGTTTCTCGATGGACTGGGAGGAACCGCTTTAAACACAACCGGCAGCGGTCGGTTGGCCTGGGCGCAAAAGGTGGCAGACGCTGACAATCCGCTCACCGCCCGGGTCATCGCCAGTCGCCTCTGGCAGC
>CAKZMS010000345.1 GCA_937128785.1 uncultured Opitutaceae bacterium
CTCGCTGAAGAACATGAATACGGGATTCGACGTGCGGTCGATGCTCACCGTGCCGCTCAAAGGCAATGTCAACATTGGCGCCATTCAGGTGCTCAACAAGGAGCCGCACGCGGGCACGGACGGCCAGTTCACCGAAAATGACCTCAAGCTACTGCAGGAGGTCGCCGAGTATTCCGCCACCCTGATCCAACGGATGATGGATCCGAAGTTTGAGCTCAGCGCGGATGACACCGCCAAATTCATCGCCCGCCTGACCGACACTCCGTTGATCACCGCGGAGGAGGAGATCGAGATCGATGAAAAACTCGTGGAGGTCGTCGGTGACGCCGTGATCCGTCGCGAAGGTATTTTCCCCCACAAACAGCTTACGCCGAACACCGTCGCGGTGTTGATGAGCAATCCGCTCGACTACGCCAAACGCGATTCGTTCCAAATGACGACGGAGCTGACGATCGAGGAAACTCGCGTCGCTTCGGCTACCTTCATCGAAGGCCTCGTCAAAAAATACTTCCGCACCGAAGCCGAACCCGAAGCCAACGTCGATATCGGCGGCGTGGCCGAGGTCATCAGCACGGCCTACTCTCCGGATTCGGACGGCGGCGAAGTCAGTGCTCAGGATCTGGAGAGCGAAGACTCCGCCCCCATCGTGCAGCTCGCGAATCGCATCATCGAAGATGCTTATATCTCCGGAGCTTCCGATATCCACATTGAGCCGCAGGAAAAGAACCTGATCGTGCGCTATCGCGTGGATGGTCTCTGCTCCGAAAAACTACGGCTCCCTTCCCAAGTTTCCAACGCGCTCTGCACCCGTCTCAAGATCATGTGCAATCTGGACATCGCGGAACGGCGCCTGCCGCAGGATGGTCGTATTGTCTTCAAGAAATACACCAAGAAGAACATCGACATCGATTTACGTGTCGCCACCGGCCCGATGAATCACGGCGAGAAGGTGGTCATGCGTATTCTGGATAAGACCAAGACCACCCTGCCTCTGCCGGCGTTGGGCTTCTCGGAGGAAAACCTCGAGAAATACCGGGCCTGCATCCAGCAGCCCTACGGCATGATCCTGCACTGCGGACCCACCGGTTCGGGTAAGTCCATGACCCTTTACTCCGCCCTGGCGGAGATCAATGACCCCGACGTCAACATCCAGACCGCCGAGGATCCCATTGAATACACTCTGCCCGGTCTCAATCAGATGCAGATGAACCGGCAGATCGGACTCACCTTCGCTCGGGCCCTGCGGTGTTACCTGCGGATGGACCCGGATATCATTCTGGTGGGTGAGATTCGTGACTCTGAGACCGCGGGTATCGCGGTGGAAGCCGCGCTCACGGGTCACTTGTTGGTTTCGACCCTCCACACCAACGACGCACCTTCCACCGTCAGCCGTATCGGTGAGATGGGGGTCGAGCCTTTCAACGTCTCCGCCTCCATGCTCTGCGTCTGCGCCCAACGTCTGATGCGACGTGTGTGCAAAAACTGCAAAACGCCCTACACGCCCGAAGGCCGCGAAGCCGAGCTGATGGAAAAGGCCCTCGGTTGGACCGGCGAAATCTACAAAGCCAATCCCCAAGGCTGCCCCACCTGCGGCGGCATGGGTTACAAGGGCCGTGTCGGTATCCACGAGCTCATGACCAATAGCGAAGAGCTCACCGCGGGCATCAACAAGGAAGTCGAAGTCGCCGCCCTCAAACGCATCGCGATGAAGGACGGCATGAAAACGCTGCACCAGGATTCCTTCCTCAAGGTCAAAGAAGGCCTGACCACCGTCGAAGAGGCCCTGGCCAACGTCCCGCCGGATCTGATCACGTAATCACGGAATCACGGAATCACCGCGCGCCCCCGCCCCGCTGCTCAGCCTACTCGGCGACGGGCAGCAGATCAGCACTCTCATCCTCTTCGGCCGCATCCGCCGCCTCGGCTGTGGCCGATCCGTCGGCGGTTTCCCAATCCTCGCGAAGTCGTTGGGCCGGGGGAAAATTCTGATTGCGTCGCTCGATTTCGGTCAGGATCCGTTCCGCCGTGACCCGTTCGCCCATACCGTCCAAGCGACGGGCCAGCTTCAGCAGGTCCAAGGCGCGATCGATGGAACCGTCGACTTGCAGCCGGACGTTGGTCACCAGCGCCGGCCAGTTTTCATCGCCGATGTTCAACTCAATCTCGATCTCGCGGATTTCCGGTTCGTGGTCGCGGACCCACTCCGGACGCGAACGGCGCAACTCCCGCAGCAGTTGATCCAATTCAGCCCAGTTCTCCGTCTCGATATAGTCCCAAGCGATGGTGAGAAAACGGCGTGAAGATCGCATGGCCACGACAACGTGGTCAGGCACATCCCCGGATCTGGCCTCTAGGATTTCATCAATATCGAGGGCTGCTCCGTCCGGGATCACCGGAACCACGATCTCGCGTGCCGCTTCCTTTCCTAATTGGGCATCAATACGCGCCAATGACCGGTTCACATCCAAACTGTTGGGATAAGCCCGGGAGAGCCCCTGCCAAATCCGCCGAGCGCTCTCAGCTCGATCCTGTTCTTCCAAGCGAAGGGCAATCTGACGCCCTGAGGCCAGAGACACATGGGGACGAATTAACTCGCTCACCAGCGAATCCACCATGGCAACCTCATCGTTTTCCAGCGTCTCGATCCAGCCGGTCATGATTTGATACCAGGAAAGCTCCTGGCTGGTGGGCGTGGCGCGTTGCGTGGATTGGTAACGAATCATCTCCGTTTTCGCCTGCTCAAGACGGCCGCGTTGGAGCGCGGATTCAACCCGTAGTTTGAGCAAGGAAGCATCCGCCATGTTCATTTCTTCGGCGTGAAGCATGAGGACATCAAAGGGTTCCCAAGCCTTGATTTCCTTAAAAGGCGTCGCCGCTTTGAGGATATCTTGTTTTTTGCTGCCAAAACGCAGCAAGAACGCGTCCAAAGCTTCGGCCCCAGCCCGTGATTCGCCGGCCAAATATTCCTGGACCGCCGCGTAAATCCACGGCTGAGAGTTTTGGGGCGAACGCGACTTCATCTCCGCCAAGGCAGCCCGCATCGCATCCAAATCACCGGCTTCACGCTCGAGGCGCACCGTCATTCGCCGCACCCCACCCCATACTCCGCTTCCTTCCTGCCAGGCTGCCAAGGCCTCACGGGCCTCATCATAGCGGCCCAGTTCGATGAGGGCGACGACTTTGGACTCATGCCTGACGTCGGTCAGCCGGCTCAGCTGAGCGAGCCAAGCCAGATTTTCCTCGTAACGTCCGGCCATGGTCAAAACCCGGCTCTTTTGGTCGACGAGAAACTCCCGGTCCCTTTCCACTGCGGCGCCCGGCAGACCCAACGCCTGATCCACAACCGCGATCGCCGCCGGATAGTTTTCCCCCGCCAGGGCCAAACGCAGCACGAGCTCCACCGCATCGCGTCCCGGATAGATGGTCTCAAAACCATCGATCAAAGTGCGGATGCCCTGCTCACGTTGCCCCGCCAATACGTAAAATATGCCGAGACTGCGCCGCCCCTTCCAATAGTGAGGCGCCCGGTCCAATCCCGCCTTTATTTTCAACGCCGCCTCAGTCCATTTGCGTTCCTGCATGGCGGCGAGGCCTTCGTCGACGAACGCTTCGCCGCGCTTGCGCTTGATGTCATCCCACCGGACCGGCGCCAACAGGCAGTCCACAAAGGTCACGTAATTGACCGGCCGCTGCTCCAGCACCGCATACCAGGCGCCGACAACACCGAGATAGGCGCCCAGCATGAGTCCCAGTAGCCAAAGCAACAGGCCTCTCACCATGATGCGCAGCCGATTGGAACGACCGGAACGGCTCTTCACGATCATGAAGAGCCCCCAACGCCAGTTTTCCCGTCCACTGATGGTTGGCTTCCAGGAGAAACTTATTTTCTGCACGCGGTTCTTTCTGCGGACTATGCCTCGGCCTCAACCTTGGTGCCTCTGACGGCGTCCGCGATGTTCTCCGGGTGTTCTTCCGGCTCACCATGATCGTGGTTGAATTTCATCGAAACTGTCCGGGATACGCCCCGCTCCTGCATCGTCACGCCGTAGATGGCTTCGGCCGCGGAAACCGTGCGTTTGTTGTGCGTGATGATGATGAACTGCGACTCATCCACGAACTTCTTCAACAGCGCGGTGAAGCGACCGATATTCGATTCGTCCAACGGCGCATCCAACTCATCCAGCAAACAGAACGGGGAAGGCTTCACCATGTAGAGGGCGAAGAGCAAAGCCACCGCCGTGAGGGTCTTTTGCCCACCGGACAGCAGCGTGATGCTCTTAAGCTTCGTGGCCGGAGGCTGCGCCGTGATTTCGATACCACTTTCGAGAATATCGTCGGCCTCGATCAAATCGAGTCGAGCCACTCCCCCGCCGAACAAGGTATCAAAGGTATACTTAAAGTTCTTCTGGATCTGCTCAAACGTGATCGCGAACTGCTCCTGGGACGTGCGATTGATTTCATCAATGGCCGCCAAGAGTTCCGTCTTGGCGTTGGTCAGATCGTCGCTCTGTCCCTTGAGGAAATCGAAACGCTGCTTGAGTTCGGCATACTCTTCGATCGCTACCAAATTAACCGCGCCCATGGAGTTGAGACGTTGGCGTAATGCATCGATTTCAGATTTGATCGCGTCCCAGTCAGTCTGATCAAAGGCCGCCAAATCCTCTTCGGTCGCTTCGCCCTTGGGTTCCTTGATTTTGCGCCGGCGCTTTTTGACCGGCTTCGGGGCTTCGTCCTCAGCGTGGTCCGGGGATTCAGGGCTCTCGCCTTCGGCCGGCGGACTGGTCGGTTCTTCCTCCTCTTCGAGATCGAGCGTCTTCATGTCCGGCGGCTCATCGTCCGAACGCCACATGAGTTGTCGCCAATCG
>CAKZMS010000346.1 GCA_937128785.1 uncultured Opitutaceae bacterium
ACTGCGCCGAGGGAGGTGCATTCCTCTTCGTCGTTCTTCCAGAGCGTGGCTTTGACCGGAGCGGTGGCCCCGTCGGTTTCCCAACGCCATTTACCGATCGACACGAATTGCAAGGGCACGCCTTCCTCCCGGCTCAATCCGGGGCCGTCTCCCCGAATGAATAACCGATTACCAATCCCGATATAGGCAGTGACGGTCAATCGGGTCATGCCGTCCGAAGAAAGAGCAGGCTCTTCCGGGGCGGGTTCATCGAGGACGATCGGTTCGGTCTCAGCGGGGACAGTCGCGGGAAGGGGCGGTTCAGTTTCGGGTTCAGGAGCAGATTCGGCGGGCTCCGGCTCCGGGGTGATCTCGAGGTTCGAGGGCTTCTCGAAATCGGTTTCGGTAGCCTCCGGGGGCGAGTTTGATAAAACTTCCGGGGCTTCCGCCGCGGGCTCAACCTTGGGCGCCGGGGCTTCTGCTTCGGCAACGGGGATCGGCTCGGAAACCTCCGGGTTCGCCGGTTTTTCCGCGGCGGGCGGATCTGCTGGAACCGACGGCTCTGGGGTCTTGATTGCAGCCTTTGACTTTCGAGGTTTGCGCTTCCGCGGTGGACTCGGATCTGCAATCGCCAGGGGGGGCTCTCCTGTTGTCGGACTTTCGGCAGTTTCCGGCTCCCCGCTAAACAAGGAATCCTCCACGATCGGAGCAGGGGCCTTGGCTTTCTTGGCCCGGCCTTTGGGTTTGGCTTCAGCGGGCTTGGGCGCCGGTGTCGAAGCTTGGGCTTCAATCAGCGGGACAAGGGATTGGATGGACTTTTCCATCGAGGCGACGGCCTCGTCGATCCGCGCATTCAGCGCCTTGCTTTGCGTGGTCAGTTCGTCGCGCACGGCTGCCAACTCCGTGGTGAGTGGTTTCAAGTCAGTTGATTTACTCGACTTGGTGAACTTCGCTTCCGCCGCTTCCCGCGCGGCCTTAATCGACTCGGGCAAGGCATCCAAGGTGGCCAGATTGGCTTTGGTTCTTTCGGCGATTTCGTTGAGGCCGTTGGCGGCAATACTTGCCTGGTCCGAAGCCGAGGAAGTTTCGCGGACCAACCGTTCCAGTAGTCGTTCGCGATCGCGCAGCATCCGATCCTGATCGCGGGCGTAGCCGATGACAAAAGGTGCGAGTCCCACGGCGACCGCCATACCGGTTGAAACCACGATACCCACCACTTCAGCGGTCGTCGGATCCGTGCCCATGCGGTAGGCCAGCAGGGCGGCAACAGAAAGGAGAATCAGGTCTCCGATAATGAAGGGAATCTTGGGCAGGCGTGGCGTGTCGTCGGGAAGTTCCATGGGGTGGTGCCGGAGGTTTGAATGAGTGGATCGAATTGGCGCAAGGTTCACAAGTTTCGAGTAAGCCGGCCGGCATTTCGAAACGACTTTCGCGTCGCCTTTTTCCTTGGGGGCCACAGGGTGGAGTGGTCGGATGAATTACCCCCATTTTGTCAGTATCGAGCAGGAGGAAAGTGACGGCAGCACCCATCACTACGTGGTCCACACCCGCGACCCCAAATTGGCGGTCAAGTTCTCGGCCGAGACGGTCCAAGGCCGGATCAAGCCGGGAACGATCCAACGCATCTCGGTGCCGAATTCATGGGCGGGAGACTACGGTCAATACGCCAAGTTGGTCTCCAAGGCGGAGCGGGGCGTTCGCGATACCCTCAGCGAGGATCCCTCATTCGGGGGCCGCCTGGTTCCGCCCGCGGGATGATTGAATCGCCTAGTGCAGCGTGCGCCACATGCGCCCCATCAAGGCGAGGAGCATGCCGATCCGGATGGCCCCTTCGAAGGTGAGGATGACCAGGATCCACTTCAGACCGGCGTTGCGCCGCAGCGCGTAGCCCAAAAGTGAGACGGTGATCAGCACCAGGATGTGGGCGCGACCAAATCCGGGAACCAGCATCATGCCCATCCACAACCAGTAGGCCGTGAGCATGAGGGTCCAAGCCGCTGCGATCGGTTCCCGGGGGCCGTTTTGGCGAGGGTCGGTGCCCCGTTCGATCTGTTTCACCCCGACCAGTCGTTCGGCCAGGACGAGCTGCCCGATCTCGAAGAGAAAGAAGAGCGGCGCGGCGAAGGCGATGACAGGGACCGAATACATGGCAGGGTGCAGCGTGGAACGTGCTGAACTTGGCCCGGACGGCAACACCCAAGGGGATGTCGCCGATCCGTTTCATTTATGGCATTGCACGGTTTCGGCCTCGCAGGTGATTCTGCTGTATTATGGCAGAAATTGAACTGATCGAAGCTTTCCGGAACGCCGGACAAGACCAAGTTTTTCGGTTTTTTGATGAGCTTTCTCCCGCCGAGCAGGCCGCGCTCTTGGCGGAGGCCGCAGAAATCGATTTGGCCGAGGTAGCTCGCCTCAAAAGAGAGCTGATCGATGCGGCGGGGGACGGGGCCGTGGATTTGGAGGGGTTGGAGCCCGCTCCCTATGAATCGCGGCCCGAGAGCGGCGGAGATGCGGCGGTTTGGGCCGAGGCATTCAAACTGGGGGAGAAAGTGCTGCGCGCAGGGCGGGTTGGTATGTTCACGGTGGCCGGCGGACAGGGGACTCGCCTGGGCTTCGATGGACCCAAGGGCACTTTCCCCATCACGCCGGTGCGCTCGGCGACGCTGTTTCAGGTCTTTGCCGAAAAGATTGCGGCGGCGGGCAAACGTTACGGGCGGATTCTGCCCTGGCTGATCATGACGAGCCATCAGAATCACGCGGCGACCGAGTCGTTTTTTGAGGAAAATAACTACTGGGGACTAGATCCCTCCCAGGTTCGGTTTTTTCGCCAAGGGCGCATGCCGGCCCTCGATGAAGCCGGCAAGATCATGCTCGCCAGCAAGGGCAGCATCGCGATGTCGCCGGATGGTCATGGTGGTTCGTTGCGGGCGCTGGAGCGGTCGGGCTCGCTGGACTGGCTGGAGTCCCTGGGTGTGGACACCATCAGCTACTTTCAGGTGGACAACGCCCTGGTGCGTTGCGTCGACCCGGCCTTCATCGGCTGGCACCTTGACCGCCAATCTGAAATGTCGAGCAAGATGGTGCCGAAGGCCTACGCCGGTGAAAAGGTGGGGCATTTCTGCCGCCAACGTGACCGCACCGTCGTGGTGGAGTATTCCGATTTGCCGGCGGCCATGCAGGAGGAAACCGACGATGCGGGAGCCCTTCGTTTCATCGCCGGCAGCATTGCCATTCATGTGCTCGACCGGGAGTTCGTTCGTCGATTGGCGATTGGCGGCGCCGACGTAGCTTTGCCGTTCCATCTGGCGCGCAAAAAAATCCCTACGATCGATTCGGCCGGTAATCCGGTGAAGCCCACCGAACCCAACGGCATCAAACTTGAGATGTTCGTTTTTGATGCGCTGCCCTTCGCGCGCAATCCGGTCATTATCGAAACGCCCCGGCAGGACGATTTTTCCCCGGTCAAGAATGCCGAGGGGGTGGATTCGCCGGCGACTTGTCAGGCCGATCTGCTTCGCCAATACGCCCGGTGGGCCAATGCTGAAGGAGCCGCGCTCAATCTCGATGAATCGGGATTGCCGTCGGTGACTTTTGAAGTGGCCCCGTCGTTTGGCTACGATGAACCTTCCTTTGCCGATTCCTGGCGGGGAAGGGCCGCGCCGATTTCCCTCGAAGACCAAACCGTCCTATCCTGATTTTTTCTACCGAAT
>CAKZMS010000347.1 GCA_937128785.1 uncultured Opitutaceae bacterium
GCCCAGCACCTGGAGGCCGATAAGAACGATGCATCCCAGCACCAAGCTGGCCATGGCGGGGGGGCTGCCGCTCCAACGTTGCTTGAGGGCGGCCAGGGAAAGTGTCATCGCAACCACGGCCGCAGGAGCCACGGCCATGAGATAGTAGTTGTGAACGTAGTAGAGGTTGGCGAAGGCGAGGGGGCCGGTCCCGAGAACGATCACACTCAAGGCGATCCCTGAACGATGCCGGGATGAGCCGACCGCCGCTCCCGCGGCGATGATGCCCCACCACCACCAGGGAAAGATGAGATTCAGGTGCTGAAATATTCGGGACCACCATGCCGGGTCCAAACGTTGAGAGATCGTGCCCCAGTTCCATGCGCTCAGGTTTTCGGAGGTTAGGAAATTCGCGTAGGGGTGCGCCTGTTTTACGGCATCGGCATACCCGTTCCATAACACGGCCGCTAAAATTCCGGGCAGGGTGACAAGGCCCGCGCCGATGAGGCGGGACCGTCCGTGACGACGAAACGAAATCCACGTGACGATGGCGCCGGCGGGAAGGACAACCGCAAAACTGGTCACCTTGGTAAGTGCCGCTATCACCCCCAGTAGCAAGGTCGTCACGATCCACTTTCGATTCGGTTGCTCTGACGACAGGGTTTCCAGCAGTCCCGCCAACCACCAGGCTGCGAGTGCCGCGGCAAAGGACTCGATCAAGATTGCTCGCGAAAAAATGATCCACAGCGGGGCGGTGAGGAGAATTGCGATCCCGACCGCCATAACCGGCAAGTCCAAGTCCGCCCGTCGGAGGATCAGGCCTAGTGCGGCGACGAGTAAAAACGTGCCGAGCACGCCGACCAAGCGACCTGATGTGATCACATCCCCGTTCGTAACCCCGGCCACCGCCGCGACCAGGATCTGATAGGTCGGAAATTCCATCGGCACGCTCCAGGGCGGTCCCAAGCCATTGAACGGTGTGAGTGTCGAAAAGCCGTCTTCGTGCAGCATCTGCGCGGTAATGGCGGTCTGAGCCTGGCGGGAGTTGTGGGCGTCGGTCGGCGGCAGATCCCATCCCCGGTGCACCGCCCAAAGATAGATCGCCAAGCCTCCCAGGATGAACCCCAGTCCGATCAGATTCGCCCTGTCTAAACGGAAGCGTTTCATGGTGTGGTTGTATCCGGTTTTTGGACCCAGGCAAAGTAAGGAGCGACCACCCAGGTGACCATAATCAAGGGCGCGGCGGGCCCCAAATAGGCGCCAATAATGGCGGTAAACGAAGTCGCCTCGACCAAAGAAACGACTAACGCGAGCGACGTGACGCCGCCCCAAAAGGCGAGTAACAGCGCGACCAATGCGATATTGCGGGTGTCCCGTCGGGCCCGATAAGCCAGCACGCCGGTGGCGAACAGTGCGACCAGCGTTAGGGGCCAGCCGGCCCAGTAATAGATCTGCCGCACAGCCATCCGACTATTGGTGTCCCAGGTATTCGGTCCGACCTCGACCACCGCCGTGGTATTGAACGCCTCCGCCATCTCCTGAATCTCCGCGGGGGAACCCCGGGAGGGGATACCCTTGGCTTTGAAGTCTTTGGAGCGAACGATCAGGTCTACGGCGCGAAGCCAACCTGAGGCCGTCGGCAGCAGATAACGGTTGTGCCAAACCGGCATGAAGCCGTGTCGCGCTCCGCCACCCTGCAGTCGGCCTTCATCGACGGCCGCATTGATTTCATCGGCCACGTCCTGCCAGAAGCGCTCGGCTTTCTCAGCCGATTCGTAGAATCCGGCCAGTTCGACGGCATCGCGGAGAGCCCATTGGAACCAACCTCCCCGGATCTCAGTGCCGGCCCGAGGATGGGGGGGCTGCCGGTGCCAATCGGCGAAGGCCCATTTTTCATGAACCGCGCCCTCCATGTGCTCTTCGATCAAGGCGAAGGTGGGGCTTTCGGCGTAGATCAATCTGCGGGTGGCTTGAGTTACGGCTACACCCGAAAGTGGGTCCGGGTTTTCCACCCGCAAGATCGCGCCATAAGCGGCCGGAAAATTGCCTTCGAGCACGTCGACTCCCATCCATACGCCGTAGTGATGATGGTTGACGGCGCGGAGGGCTGATTTGGCTCCGGAGAAAACGCAGAAGGGCAGGACGGCTATGACTGCCAGAACAGGCCAAGATTTGTTATCACGTCGCCACGCCAAAGCAGCGGCGGTTGCAGTCAGCAACAGGGCGGATGGCAGCAGCCAGATTCCTTCCTCCCGCGAATA
>CAKZMS010000348.1 GCA_937128785.1 uncultured Opitutaceae bacterium
CCCCCAAAGCGTGCGCAGCATCGACGGCCACGGCTTGGCGATGATCAGTTTTCCGCCCGAGCCCTTCGGCACCTCTTTGCCCTTTTCATCAACCACCTTCGGCTGCACACCGAAGAATGGCAGGGTCGCCGAGCCGGGTTTGCAGGGCGTTACCCCGGGTAAGGGCGTGATCATGATGGAGCCGGTTTCGGTCTGCCACCATGTGTCGACGATCGGGCACTTCTTTTTGCCGATCATGCGATGATACCACATCCAGGCCTCGGGGTTGATCGGTTCGCCCACCGACCCCAGCAAACGCAGAGACTTGAGGTGATGGCTGAGCACGTAGTTGTCCCCCCAGCGCATGAAGGCGCGGATCGCGGTAGGCGCGGTGTAGAAAATGGTCAACCCGTGGCGATCAATCATGCGCCAGAAACGATCCGGTCCCGGCTCATTGGGCGCACCCTCGTAGAGAAACACCGTCGCCCCGTTGGAGAGCAGACCATACACCACGTAGCTGTGGCCGGTGATCCAGCCGATGTCGGCAGAGCAGAAATACCGGTCATTCTCCTTCAGATCGAAGACGTATTTGGAAGAGAGCTTGGATCCGAGCAGGTAGCCTGCGCTGGTGTGCAGCACCCCTTTGGGTTTTCCGGTGCTGCCCGACGTGTAGAGAATAAACAGCGGGTGCTCGGAGGGAAACGCCTTGGCCTTGTGTTCGTTGGGCGCGCCTTCCCAAGCGTCGTGCCACCAGATATCGCGTCCGTCGCGCATCTTGACCTTGTTGCCACAGCGTTTGAGCACGAGCACGGTCTGGATGGACGGGGTGTTCTCAATCGCCTGATCGACGGTTTTCTTGAGCTCGACCACCTTGCCGCGGCGCCAGCCACCATCGGCGGTGATAACGAGTTTGGCTCCGCAGTCATTGATCCGGTCCTTGATGGATTCGGCACTAAAGCCGCCAAAGATCACGGTGTGGATCGCACCGACGCGGGCACAGGCCAACATGGCCACGACGGCCTCGGGCACCAGAGGCATGTAAATGGCTACGCGATCGCCCTTCCCGACTCCCAGATTCTCAAAAACATGGGCGAGACGGCAGATGTGAAAATGGAGCGGTTTGTAAGTGATGGTGCGGACATCACCCGGCTCACCCTCGAAAATCAGGGCGGCTTTATTCTCCCGAGCAGTGCCAAGATGACGGTCCACACAATTTTCAGAAACATTCAGGGCACCACCGGTGAACCATTTGGCGTGGGGCGCTTTCCACTGAAGGACCGACTTAAAAGGTCGTCGCCACTCCAGTAAGTCCTTGGCCTGTCGGCCCCAGAATTTTTCTGGGGAGTTGACAGACTCTCGGTAGAGTTTCTTATAGGCAGCCATGCTGCCGAGCTCGGCTTGGCGCTGAAACTCAGCCGATGGCTGAAAAACCCGCTTCTCACGGGACACTGAGGTAATCGTTTGGTCCGTCACGTTATGGATGGTTATGTGTTTAGGTAGGTAACTTTACCGCGGCACAAAGACCGGGCCCGCGTTTTATCCCGTCGACCGCTTTAAGCGTCAAGCATGGCGCACATCAGTTTCAATTCAACTCCCCCTCAATTTCATGGCTAAATCCAAATCCCCGGCAAAAAAATCTGCCGAAGAATCTTCCGAGCAAGAATCCCCGGTCGAAAACCCTACCCTCGAAACCCGGCCCGAAGCGGTTGAGGAATCCGGTGAATCCACCGAAAAGCCGGCTGCCAAGCCCAAGCGTGAACGCCCGGCTCCCCCCCCTGAAAAGGAGCTCAACCTCATCGAGGTTTCGGGTGTGCTCGACATCGATAAGCAGAAAGGCGGCAACGGGGTGTTGCTTAATCTGAAGCGCTACGGCAAGCGCCGCCCCGACGATACGTTTGTGCCCAAGGAGCTGATCCGTCGTTTCAAGCTGCGCAAAGGCAATATGATCACCGGCACCGCCTTTCCTGCTGAGGGCCGGTTCCCTAATCCGAAGATGAAGTTCATCGAAACGGTGGATGGACTGAGCATCGAAGATCGAAAGACCAAGTGGGACTTTTTGGATTTCACGACGTTGTCGCCAGAGGAGCGACTCAAGCTCGCGACCACGGATGGCCGTCTTACAACCCGCGCCGTCGATCTGTTCTGCCCGGTGGGCAAAGGCACGCGTGGGCTCATCGTCGCCCCGCCCCGCACCGGCAAGACCACCATTCTTCGCGATATGGCCCTGGGGGTGATTGACAACCACCCGGAGTGCCACGTCATGATCCTACTGGTCGACGAGCGCCCCGAAGAGGTCACCGATTTCAAACGCAGCGTGGAGGGCGCCGAGGTCTGGGCATCCTCCAATGACGAACAGGTGCAGAGCCACATCCGCATCGCCGACATGGCCATCGAGCGCGCCAAGCGCTTGGTCGAAACCGGCAAGGATGTGGTCCTCTTCCTGGACTCCCTCACCCGCCTCGCTCGCGCCCACAACACCCAGCGCAATTCAGGCCGCACCGGCTCCGGTGGTTTGGATGTCCGCGCGCTGGAAAAGCCCCGCCAACTCTTCGCGGCGGCCCGCAACACCGAGGAGGCCGGCTCCCTGACCATTGTGGCCTCGATTCTGGTGGAAACCGGCAGTCGGATGGACGACGTGATCTTCCAGGAATTCAAGGGCACCGGCAACAGTGACCTCGTGCTCGACCGGAAATGTGCGGAAATGCGTCTCTGGCCCGCCATCAACATCCAGGGTTCGGGCACCCGTAAGGAGGAAAACCTGCTCGATCCGGAAGAGCTCGACAGCATCCACTTCTTCCGGCGCGCCCTCGTGCAACAGAAGATTGTGGAAGCCACCGAGACCATGATTTCCCGGCTCTCCAAGACCAAATCCAACGCGGAGTTCATTAAACTCATCTCCCGATAGCAGTTGCCCATTTGCCACCCCGTCGCGGTTCATCCCGACGGGGTTTTTTCCACTCTGTCACCTCCCTCACTTTTTCCCTCTTGCGCAGAGGTCCAAAACCCTGAACAAACTTCCTTTCCGCTGACCACTCCCGTGTGAGCGGAATCCACGCTGTAACTCCCACCGTATGCATAGTTTCTCCGAGCAGTGTCTCGATATGGCCCGTTCCATCCTGGGCCATAATCTAGCCTCCATCCAGCCCAACGGCACGATCACTCCCTTCGAAGGAGAGAATTCCCGCGCCGACGAACCCGGTCACGCCGCCTACGCCATGGGCGAGTATTTCCGCGCCACGGGCGAAACCAGTCTCGAAGGACATGACCTCATCGACCTGACCGCCCGCACGGTCACGGCGCAGGTCTTCACCGAGCCCGCCGAGGAAAACGGCTTGGCCTATGCCTCCCTCGGTCTGCTGAGTTTCGGCCCCTCCAAGGAACGCAACCCCGTCTGGGAACGCTTGGTCGAGGAAACCCAGGAACGGATCGACAAGTCGCTGCTCCATCGCTCGGACTACGACAACCACTGGCAGGCCTTTAACGTCGCCAAGGCCGTCGCCCGCTTCTCCTTTGGTCTTTCCAAGAAGGACGAAACCTCCCGTCTGATCGAACGGTATGTCGATCGCATCAACCAAACCAGCTCCAACGGTTTCATCGACGATTCCACCGAGGGCTTCGGTGGTAACTTCAATCTCTACGGCGTGATGTCGCTCGTCTTCATCCGCTCGGCCCTGCAGCTCCACGCCAACAGCGGTGTGCGCGATCGCAAACTGCCCACCCTGCGCACCTACGCCGAGAAATACATCAAGATGATGCCCGATCTCGTCCGGGCTGACGGTTTGGGTTGGGCCTTTGGCCGCGCTGCCGGCGCTTATGGCCAGATGCACTGCATCAGGTTGATCCTGCAAGGTCTGCGCGACGGCTGGATCAGCGACGAGCAGAAGCCCCGCTATTTCGACATCCTGCGCCGGCTCTTCCTGTTCTTCTACCAGACGTATCTGGACCAAGATCATGGCGACCTCGACATCCGCGATGCCGAGCGCACCGCCTACGAGCCGCACACCACCCGCATGGCCAACTTCGACGCCGCGCGTTACCTGTGCCAATGGTCCCGTGTGGCCAAGACCGTGCACATGCCGGCCGGTCAGGTCACCCCGGAACCCACTCGCACGACCGGTCGATTTGTCATCTTCGATAAGTCCAACCGTAAGGAACAGGGTGTGTTTCTTTACCGTGATGCCGGTAGCGGCCTGCACGCCCAGATCCCCCTCAGCTCGGCCGCCGGTTCCGCCACGTCCGACACCCTGCCATTCCCGCATTCTCCGGGCATCTTCGATTGGCCCAACAATGTCTACGCCCCGATCATGGTGCCGGAATTGACGTTTGGTGACAAAGTCACCGTGCCGGCATTCTACGGTAAGAACTGCGTCACCGGTCTTGGTCTGCGCAAGAGTTTCTTTTTCCGCTACGATCAGCCCGATCTCATCACCACCGAACAAGAGGTCCTGAAAGGACTGGGGTCCGGCAAAGGGCAGTGGAATTTCTCCGGACCTCAAATCAGCGCCGAGTTCACCTACTCCGTGCGTCAGCAAGTTACTTTGGACAAATTCCGCTTCATGCTCGCGATCGCGGCTCCCCACTCGACCTACCACGTCGGCGGCTCTCTGGCCCTGGGCCCCGAAGGCCATCGCTGCACCGTGACCAAGGACGACTTCCAAGGTGTGTGGCAGGAAACCGACGTTGTGACCAACGATCCGACTTACCGGACCAACTACGGCAAGGTGCACTACCTGCAGACCCTCGAACGTGATCACCCGTTGATCATGCGTCCGGGCAATGTGTATCGCCTCGCCGTCAGCTACGAACCGGATGTCACCACGCTCGACGGCGACGACTCCATTCACATCTCCTTCAATTCCTCCGTCGACGGCATCATCTCGCCCGACGGCGGCAACGACGAGCTCGTCGTGCGTGGCGATGGCACCACCGTTGCCAACGGTGGCGGCACGCTTGATCTGGGCGACGGAGACGACGAGATCAGCG
>CAKZMS010000349.1 GCA_937128785.1 uncultured Opitutaceae bacterium
AAAATAGGTAGGTTTGGGTGATCATAGACCTCTTCCTCTTTGTTCTTTCCCAGTCCGCGAAGCCTTGGCGTAGGAGGATCTCTCGGTGGATGAGAGCCGAGGGTGCGGAGAAAGAAGAAAGATAAGAAGGAAAGAGAAAGATGGGATCGGGATGAGTCGCGCGTTCGGAGCGGGAAAGGGGTCAGGTCGGCAAAAGTTTACTTCGTTTCACTGCGTAGAACTTTTTAACGACCCTGACCCCGTGGGCGTCGGATAGGATGAGTGCTGCTGAGTTGCGGATATCACAGGTGCGGTGGATTGGGCCGTTTCTTGATACTTGGAACTTGTTACTTGTTACTTCGGATTGCTCAGGCGGTCCGCCTGAGCAATCCGACCATGACTCCTTGGATGATGAGTTCGGCGGCGGGCAGCAGGTCCGGGTAGCGCGGGTTTTCGGCGCGCAGGAACGGGCGTCCGCGTTGGTGCAGGAAGCGTTTGAGGGTGGATTCGCCGTCAATGAGGGCGGCGACGATCTGGCCCGGTGTGGGTTCACGCGGGGCGAGGAAGACGATGTCGTCCTCGAGGATGTTGGCGCCGATCATGGAGTCGCCCCGCACCCGCAGGCCGAAGACCCGGCTGTTGCGGCGCAGGCCGAGCGAAGCGGCATCGACGGCCACGGATTCGTCGGGCTCGATTTCCTGGGCGTTGGCGGCGGGCAGTCCGGCCGGGATGACCCCGAAGACCGGGATCGAGAGCAGCCCGCCGCCGCTCCACGAGGCGGAGCTATGGCGAGACGCGGGCAGCGTGAAGGCGCGGGCCTTGCCGGGTTGGCGGGTGAGGGCGCCCTTTTTTTCCAACGCCTGGAGGTGGCGGGTGGCAGCGAAGGGACTGGCAAAACCGAAGTGCGCCTGGATTTCCCGCAGGGTGGGAAACAGTCCGAGGCGTTCGTGCTGAGCGCGCACGAAATCAAGCACGGCTTGCTGGCGATCGGTTAACATGTGTTCAAATGAACACTATATGGGAAATCCTGACAACCCTGAGTTGTAGGCCTGAGCGCAAGCCGTTGCAGGACGGCGATCTAGGAGTGGTTTTTTTAACCGCGGATCTTTCTTCGCCAAGGCTATGACGGAGAAGTGGACGCGGATAGATGCGTTGGAGTAACGCGGACTTGCCGTTATGATTGAAACTAACAGCATGTGTGGATGCCCATGACCGTAGATGAGATCGTGGCGGAGACACGGGAAATGCCGCAGGCTATACGGGCGGAGTTAGTGGAGCGTATCCTCTTGGCAGCACATAGTGGTTTAGATCAGCGGGTGGAGGAGGCTTGGACCACCGAGACCAGGCGACGAGTGGACGAGATCGAGTCCGGGAAAACTGCCGGAATCCCACTCGACGAAGCGTTGACCGAGATGCGTAAGCGCCTCGATTCGTGAAACGACTTATACACGAACAAGCCTTGCGTGAATTTCGTGAGGCACAGGACTACTACCTTGGTATAAGTCCCGAACTCGGTGTTGCGTTTCACCGCGAGATTGAGCGGCTGATATTGGAGGTGTGCGAACGACCGTTGATGTTTCGGCAATTTGATCCACCGGCTCGTCGCCATTTTTCGAGTCGTTTTCCTTACGGTATCATCTACCTGCCGAAGCCAGACTATTTGTGGATACTAGCGGTGATGCATCTACATCGGGAACCTACCTATTGGAGGAAGCGGGCGACGGGCTGAAGACCAGGTTGTTTTCACCAGAGATTCTGGCAGCATAGCGTCATGAGACTAGACCATATTGCGTTTCGGGTGGCGGATCGGGATAAGACGGCGGCGTTTCTGAGCACGTGTTTTGGGTATCGGATCGCGGAGGATCTGCCGGATGGGTTTGAGATCGAATTTGAGGACGGCACCAAGGCGCAGTGTCTGGTGTTGCTGCCGCCGGAGAAGCTGGGTGACGACACACCGTGGTCGCATCTGACGCCGACCGCGGAGGGGGAGGTTTCTTATCATCTCGCACCGGAGATTTTTGTCTCCGAGGGCTCACCGGGATCCATTGTGGAGAAATGGGTGCAGGATCGCGACGGCGTGGGTGGGATCCACCACTTGGCTTATCAGGTCGAATCGGTGGCCGCCAAAATGCAGGAGTGGCAGGACAAGGGTTATGCCGAGTTTACCACGCCGGAGCCGCTGACGTGTCCGGGGCTGGTGCAGGTGTTTTCCAAGCCGTCACAGCTGACCGGCGTCATCTACGAATTCATCGAGCGCGAGAAACACGGGTTCTGTCAGGAGAACGTGAAGGACCTGATGAACAGCACTAAGGACCTGTAGCGGGGTTACTTCCGGTCGTTGAGCGACCAGTCGTATTCGAGGAAGGAAACCTTCCAGCGATGCGGTTCGTTGCGCAGGCTGTTGGCGGCCGCGGGATTGGTGACGAACTGGGCTGCGTAACGGAGGATTTCGTTTTGGTCGGCGCCGAAGTCTTCCGCGAACCAGTTGAAGAGTTCCGAAAGTCCGGCCGAGCGTTGGCGGGGGTTAATTTCGTTGCGTTGCTCCATGAACCAACGGCCTTGCTCGTTGAGCTGTTCGTCGAGTCGGTCGGCGACGTAGGCTTCGGTGCGCAATTGAGGACAAGAGTAAGCCGCGCAAACGAGGGCGAAATGGATCCGGGCATCACCGAACCGGGGGCGGATGATCTCGTTCTCCACCTGGTTGAGGGTGTAGTTCTGGCCGCCGATGGTCGCGATCGGTTGGTCCCAAGGTTTGGCGGAATTCGGATCTCCGGTGGTGCCCAGGCCGGTGATTTCGCGGATGGTGCTGATGCCCTCCACGGAGGCGACGAGCTGCAGGGTGTAGGCGTTGTAGGCGTTCATCCAGAACGCCAATCGCGTGTCGCGATCGGGTAGGTCGGCCGGGTCCGTCGCGGCAATTTGATCCAAATAAGTTTGGAGCCGGGAGTCGGCGGCGATGCCCGGATAGTCCACCGCTCCTTTGTCGACGTGGTCCTGCAAGATGGCGGTGAACAACGCGTCATCGGGCGCGGCGGTCGAGATGACAACGGCGCTGAAGCAACCGGCAAGGAGACGAACGAATAAATGACTCACTTCAATAGGAGTCGCCCGGGTTCGGTTTATTCCGCGGCAATCAGTGGGCCGTCGACAGTTGGTCGAGCACGGGGAAGGGGAAGTCGGCGCTCGGTTCGTGCTGGGTGGCCATCAGCGCTTCGAGTTTGGTCACGACTTCTGGGTGTGCGGCTGCGACGTCCGTGCTTTCGGCGGGATCTTTGCCGAGATGATAGAGCTCCGTTCTGATGACGGGCTGGGCGTCGCCTCGGGGCATGAGATTGCGCCGGATTGCTTTCCAGTCGCCCACGCGGATGGACTGTTGTCCGCCGTAGGAAGGAAACTCGCGGTAGAGAAAATCGCGTTCGGGCTGCTCGTGGCCGTGGAGTGTCGGGGCGAAGCTGATACCGTCGATATTATCGGTGGTCACAGTTGTCCCGGCGATCTCTGCGAGGGTGGGCAACCAGTCTTCGAATCCGGTGATTTGGGCGGAGGTGGAGTCCGCGGCGATCTTACCGGGCCAGCGTACGATGGTGGGGACCTTGATGCCACCTTCGTAG
>CAKZMS010000350.1 GCA_937128785.1 uncultured Opitutaceae bacterium
GGCGCCGGCTTCCAACATTTCGCGCACCAACACCGGATTCTCGTAGCCGGAGAAAACCAATACCCGCACCTTGGGGAGTTGGCGCACAACCCGGCGGAGCAGATCCACACCGTTGAGGCCGGGCAGTTTAGCATCCAGCACGAGCAGGTCGGGCTTCTCTTCTAAGCAGAGGGAAAGGGCGCTTTGTCCATCCCCGCTTTCTCCCACCAACACGTAATCCGGCTCGGTCTTTAGGATCTCAACCAGCATTTCGCGAATGGCGGTTTGGTCTTCGATGATAATGAGGCGATGCATGGGTGGAAGTGACGAACGGGGCTGAAAAACTCTGTAAGCTCTTTCAAGAGATGGTAGATACAGATGAACGGCGAGGGAAAAAAGGCAAATCTCCTGCAGCCATCTTTTGGTGCCCCGCCAAGGCAGTTTCCCGCGGGATGGGTGGTAGGCCGACAGGGACTCGAACCCTGAACCAATTGATTAAAAGTCAACTGCTCTACCGATTGAGCTATCGACCCATTTCCCAACGGGGCTGTGTGGATACGAAGTCGGAAGTGCACGAGGCAAGCCCGTTTTTGACAAACGGCCATTTAAGAGGAAGATATCCCCCCATTGGCCGGTAATACCCGCTAGCTCGAAATCACGACAAAATCACGCAACTTCATGGGAACAAACGCCAACAACACCCGTCCCAAGGCCAAAGGATCCATGACTACGAAAGCCCAAGAAGTTGCCCTCGACCGCGCCCTTGTCCTCCGTTTCAAGAATGGAGATCAGGCGGCTTTCGAGGAAATGGTAAGCCGCTACTGGGATAGGATCTATGCGATGGTGCACCAGCTTCTGCGCAACCAGCAGGATGCGGAAGAGGTGACCCAGGACGCTTTTATCCGGGCCCATCGCGGTCTGGTCAACTTCCGGGGGGATTCCGCTTTCTCCACGTGGCTTTATCAAATCGCCACGAACCTCGCCCGTAATCGGTATTGGTATTGGTGGCGTCGCAAACGCGACAAAACCGTCTCTTTTGACCAACCGATCGGTGACGACAACGATACTCCGCTTTCGGAGATTTTTGTCACCGAGAGGGAGACCCCCGAAGATGCGACCATCACTCAAGAGCTGGTGGACACCATTGCCGAGGGAATGGAAAAGCTAAGCCCGAAACACCGGGAAATTCTGGTCCTGCGCAACGTAAAGAACCTCACCTACGAGGAGATTGCGGATATTCTGCAAATCTCCATCGGCACGGTGAAAAGCCGCATTGCCCGGGCTCGTGAGAGCCTGCGCAGCAAACTGGGAGAAGATTTCCAATAATGAACGACGAACGTTTTATCGAGATGCTCAATCTCTACATCGACCGAGAACTCTCGGGTGCAGAGATTGATGAAATTGAGGAGGCGATCGCGAGCAGTCCCGAACGCCAGAAGATCTACGCGCAATACTGCCGAATTGAGCGAGCCACGCAGCACCTGCTGAATGAGACCGACGTGCCCCAGCCGCGCATCGCCGAGCTCATTGCCGCCGCGCGCTCCGATGACAATACCGTCGAATTCGAACCGGCACCCAAGGCACCGAAGACTCGCTGGCTGGGATGGGGAACCTCCGTGGCTTCCCTCGCCGCCGCTTGCTTGGCCATTGTTTTCATCATGCAGCCGGCGGATGAGCCGGCCGGCGAAACCGCGGTGGCAGCTCCCGCAGTTGAAACGGCAGTCCCCGCGTTTATCGATGATTCCGCCTACCAGACGGTTTTTGTGCTGGATGATGACCGGAGCAGCGATCGCCTTGAACGGATGCGCCCGGCCTCAGATTCCTTTGCCTGGATGAACCAACTTCAGTTTGCCCCCATCGAACGCTCTCAAATCGACAGCTGGCAAATGGAGGCCTCCGAACCGATCGAGGTTCGCAGCCTGAATCCCCGTTGGATCACTCCCGTGGGACTCGACGATACACCTGGTCGCGAGGAAATGACGGCTTTTCAGTTCCAGCGCTGATTACCGGCCCAAGGCGTGTTTGATCAGCTGCTCGGTCGGTGCGTCCGCTCCGAGTGCCAGCGCCGCTTGGCGCACGGCCTTGTCGGCCTCGGCCGTCTTGTAGCCCAGCACGGCCAGCGCGGCGATCGCATCGCTAATTGAGGTAGCATTGCCGGCAGCCGGAATTTTCGGGTCACTGGCCTGCGGGGTGCCACCCGTTCCGCCTACGCGGCTGCGAAGCTCAATGACTAGCCGTTCGGCAGTCTTTTTGCCGATGCCGGGACATTTTGAAAGGGTGGCCACATCACTGTCCTGGATAGCCTGGGTGAGCAGGGGCAGGGACAAGCGACTCATGATGCTGAGGGCAACCTTGGGGCCAACCCCACTGACGTGCTCAATCATCATTTTGAAGAAATCCCGATCCTCGGTGGTCGCGAAACCGTAGAGGGTTTGGGAGTCTTCCCGGTAAACCACATGGGTGTGGAGCTTCACATCGCTGCCCACTCCGGGAAGCCGCTCCGCGGTGGTAACCGGGACGTGCACTTCGTAACCCAGGCCCGCCAAGTCGATTACGGCGCGCAGCGGAGTGGACTCGACCAGCGGTCCGGAAATGAAAGTGATCATGATTTAATCCAATCCCAGCACGTGCTGCATATCGTAGACTCCGGCAGGTTGATCAACGGCCCAACGCGCGGCTCGAATCGCCCCCCGGGCGAAGATGCCTCGGTCCGTGGCTCGATGGGTCAGTTCCAGGCGCTCGCCCATGCCAGCGAACATCGCCGTGTGTTCACCCACCACATCGCCACCCCGTAATGAGTGGATGCCCACTTCGTCATCGGTGCGCTCGCCCGTGATGCCGCTCCGACCGTGACGGAGGGCATTTTCTTCGAGTTTTCGTTCCTCCAGAATGATCTCCAGAAGACAGGCGGCGGTGCCACTGGGGGCGTCCTTTTTGAAGCGGTGGTGCATTTCGGTGACCTCGGCATTGTAATCGGGGCCGAGCACCGCGGCCGCCCGTCGGGTTAATGCATAGAGCAGATTCACTCCCACGGAATAATTCCCCGCCCAGACCGTTGGAATGGCCGATGTTTTCTCTACCAAAGCGGCCTTCTCGCCGGAGGTATGGCCAGTGGTACCAATTACGAGCGGTTTGCCATGATCGAGGCAGCGCTGAATGACATCGCCGGTGATGGCGTGGAAACTGAAATCGATGACCACGTCGCCCTGGGCGATGCCGGCTCCCAGGTCGTCGCCCTGATCCAAGGCGGCAGCGACGGTCAATTCGCTGGCTTTGGCTGCGTCCTGCAGGGCATGGCCCATCCGGCCGGCGGCTCCGATGATTACGAGTGAAGGAGTGCTCATGACAAAATCAAAGGGTGGCCAAGGCGGCTTTTACGGCACGTTTGCCCGCCGCGGAAAGGGAGCAGAGGGGAGCTCGCACATCGGGGCTGCTAATCATCTCCGCCTGATGCATGGCCCATTTAACCGGCACCGGGTTGGGTTCGACAAAGAGGGCCTTGAAGAGCGGGAAGAGTCGGCGGTGCAGTTTTCGCGCCTGCGTGTAGTTGTTGTTGGCGGCGGCTCGCACCATCTTCGCCACGTCTCGCGGAACAAAGTTGGAAGCCACACTGATCACCCCCTCGGCCCCCACCGACATGAACGGGAGGGTCAGGCTGTCGTCGCCACTCAATACTACGATGTCGTCACCCAGGGCGGTCTTGAGTTGATCAACCCGATCAACCGTGCCGCCGGCCTCCTTGATGTAGCAAACGTGCGGATACTTGGCCCGAAGCGACGCGACCGTGTCGACGCCGATTTCGATGCCACAGCGACCGGGAATGGAATACAATACGATCGGACGATCCGTGGATTCGGCGACCCGGCTGAAGTGATTGAGCAGGCCCCGTTGACTGGGTTTGTTGTAATACGGTGCGACGACCAGCATGGCGTCGGCGCCGGCCTCGTGGGCCCGGGCCGTCAGCGCCTCAGCTTCGCGGGTGGAATTGGACCCGGTGCCCGCGATGACGGGGACTTTGCCGCCGGCGGCACTGATCACCGTTTGCACCACTTCGAGGTGCTCCTCGTGGGAGAGAGTGGGGGATTCGCCGGTCGTGCCAACCGGCACCAACCCGGTCACGCCAGCGCGAATCTGAGATTTAACCAGTTTGCTCAGGCCTTTCACGTCTACGTTACCCCGCGAAAACGGGGTGACCAATGCGGTGATAGTTCCGGTCAGGGAGGGATGTTTCATGGGATCAGACGGGGAAATGGACCTTGCCGAGGAAACCACGTCACTTTACCAAATCCGCAAACCTTTTCTGGAAACGGCCAAAGCTTATGACACCTCATACGGAGATATTTAACGACCTACTGAAGCTCGCCGTCGATAGCGATGTCAGCGATGTGGTGATCAAAACCAACAAACCCGGTTATGTTCGCCTTGCCGGACAGCTCAAACCCGTGGACATGGACCCCATCACCGGGGAGGAAGCCCGGGCCTTTGTCGACGAGCACGTGCCGCGGGTATTTAAACCCACCTGGGAAGAAACCAATCAGG
>CAKZMS010000351.1 GCA_937128785.1 uncultured Opitutaceae bacterium
GATCAGGAATTCGGAATGGTCACCCCAGCCGCCGTTGTGGCCGTAGCTGAGGGACATGACGTTGTCTTTTTCCTGCAGGGAGAAGGGTGCGCCGGAGCTAATGACGCGCATGCCGTCATCGCGGGGCTTCTCCTTTACGTCGCGCGGGGCTTCGGTGGAAACGGTGACTTCGCTGACGTCGCCGCCGCGGATCTGGATCTCGCCTTGCATGAGGCGAGCTTTGAGCCGGCCCGGCTGGCTGGGGTCGGAGAACGTGGCGGTGGCATGGTGGTGTTCGGCAAAAAGCCCTCCTGCAGCCAAGAGGCTGCCGATCAGGTAGGCGGTGAGTTTTCGGACATTCATGGTCGAGTAGGATTTGATGATTAAAGGATGCTAAAGCGGTTGTTGAAAAATGGGGTCAGCTGGCGCCGAGGCGGACGAGTCCGCGACGGGCGGCTTCCCGCACCACGGCATCGGTGGCCGGATCGCGGTTGAGTTGGTCCAGGGTTGCGACGGTGCCCTCATCACGGGATGCGATGACGAAGTCGATCATGGCCACCTGCACGAGAGGCGAGGTCTCGCGGGGCAGGGCGTTGAGCACGCCGGCCCGAACCGGGGCGAGGTCGACATGGGCGTAAAGTGCTTCGAGAGCGGTTAGCCGGACGTTGACGCTGGGATCAAAGGCGAGGGTGTTGAGCAGACGGGCGAGCGTGCGGTCATTGGCCTCGCCCTCATTCAGGGCGGCGATGACACTTTGGAGGCGATTGGAGGCAGGTTGCGTCAGCAAGTGGGTGCTCACGACCCGGTTCATCGACTCAACCTGGGAACGCAGGTCGGCGAGCTCCTGTTGGGTGGCCGGGTCGGTTTGGACGATGACCTGCGGTTCACCGGTGGGCAGGAAACGAGCGCCGACGGCGACCCCGGCGACGAGCACCGCGACGGTGAGTGCAAACTGCACGACGGGTCGGCTGGGCAATAGCGCGGCAAAGAACGAATCGATGCGACTGCGGGCGAGGGCGAACGGGCTCGGGGCGTCGAGTTCGGCCTGCGCCTCTTCGAGCCAGATATTAAAGTTGGCGCGCAGACGCGGGCTCGGCTCGGGCTCGGGCAGCTTGTCGAGCGCGATGAGGGTCTGTTGCAGGCCGGCCCATTCGCGTTGGCACTCCAAGCAGGTCTTGAGGTGCTCGCGGATCTGGGTGGATTCGTGCTTTGGCAGGGTGCCGGCTTGGTAGTCGATGAAGGAATCCTGAATGCGTTGGCAGTTCATGGCGGGAAGAATCAGGCTGAGGCCGAGGGACGGCGGGTGAGTTGAAAAAACTTGTCGCGCAGGGCGGCGAGGGCGCGGTGCACGCGCACTTTGGCGGCACCGGTCGAGATGTTGAGCAGCTTGCCGATTTCCTGGTGAGGCAGGTGTTGGAAGCGATGGAGGATGAGCACCTCGCGCTGCTCCGTCGGGAGCGATTGTAGGGCCCGTTGCATGACGTCGAGGTCGTCCTGTTTCGAGGCGGAGGAATCAGCCGTCGGCGCCGCTTCGTCGGACACGTGATCGAAATCAGTCGGGTCCGTGGCAAGACCTTGGCGGGCGCTGCGGCGGTAGTGATCGGCGGCGACCCGACGGGCCATATGATAAATCCAGGCGGAGAACTTTCCTTCGTCGCGGTAGGTGTGACGGTATTTCAGGATGCGCTGGAAGACGATTTGGACCAGATCCTCGGCGGCTTCGCGATCACCGATGAGCCGGGCGAGAAACCCGTAAAGCGGGCGATGATGGCGCTCGAACAGGTCGCCGAGTCGGGAGAGCTCGCCGGCGCGCACCGCCAACATCAGATCGTGATCACTGGTTTCTTCCATGGGATCGGATGGGGCCAAAGTAGCCGCTGGGGGCGGGGTGGCGAAGGACATTTGTTGAAGGGTGGCAGACACGGTGTTGAGTCATCAGGCAGGCTGGATGCTGGAAGATACCGCGCTGGCACGGAGACGTTACAGATCTCGTCGCAGTTTTTTGGCGCTTCAGGCGATTTTTCTGCATTTTGTCGAAAGATCGGGGAGTTTTCACCCGTTGCAGAAGACAAACGGGGACATTCTTTCCCCGGATTAACCCTCAATACCCTAATCGACTCATGAGCGATCTCGCTAAAAACAGAAAACTCGTCGAAGTGACGAGTGCTACCGTGTTGGTATACAACGGTATGCGAATCACCTGGCAGGGCTTTCGACCTGCCGGAGCGCAAGACCCCAATCCAACGGTTTATTACACCACCTTGCCCGCCGATGGCTCGGGAGCCACCGAGGTCAGTCTGGTGGGCATCGGTGTTCAGTCGCCTGCCAATGACAATGTGACCCTGCAATTGGTAGCGGGCGCGGCCGAACTGGACGGGAAAAAATTGGAACCCGGCGGCATCCCCACGTCTCTCGGTGGAGCGAATGGCGGCAAGGGCGCGACCTTG
>CAKZMS010000352.1 GCA_937128785.1 uncultured Opitutaceae bacterium
GGCGTCGAGCCTGAAGTGGTGCTGGGGCACAGTGTGGGGGAATACGCGGCCGCCTGTGTCGCCGGCGTGCTCACTTTGGAGGATGCCTTGAACCTGCTGATCAAACGCGCGCAAGCCATGGGTGCATTGGGTGATCAGGGTGCCATGGTCGCCATTTCCGCCGCCCCGGAAAAATGGGAGGCCAGGGTGCGGGCCGCCGGAGCTGAGATCGGCGCCTACAATGCGCCCCGCCAATTTGTCATCACAGGAAACCGTGACCGCGTTACGAGCTGCGCCGAATTACTGAGCGACGCCGGCCTACCCACCGTTCCGCTCAAGGTGCGGCAGGGCTACCATTCCCAAGACATGGAACCGATGGTCGACGGTTTTAGGCGTCATGCCGCAGACGTTTCTTTTCAACTCCCGCACTGTGAGTTCATTTCTTCGGTCTCCGGGAAGCTGGAGGATAAATCCCTCTGTCATGCAGACTATTGGGCAGATCAGATCCGTCGTCCCGTCCGCTGGCGCGCTGCCGTGGAAACACTCAGCGAGCAACAAATCGACATTGTGCTCGATCTCGGGCCGGGTGGCATGCTCACCAATCTGAGCCAGCACACCTGGTCCACGGCCTCTTCCAAATGGCAGGTAAGTCTCCCCGGCAAAGGCCACCCCTCGGAAGCGCACGCGCTGAGGTCCGTCGCCGCTGCGCTGTGGCAGCAGGGCGCAGCCATCCGCTGGTCGACTGTGCATGCCGGACGAAAGCTGCGACGATTGGATCTGCCGACCTACCCGTTCGAACGAGCGCACTACTGGCCAGAAGAGTCGGTAACTCCCGCGCCGGCATATCGACTGGTTGAACACGATGTCGCCTCCCCACCGGAAGCAGTAACCACATCTCAGATCTGGCATCTCATTGGCGATCTCCCCAGTTGGAAACACGAGTTGAGTGAACAAGGTCAGCGGGTCATCGATCACCCGACGGGCGCCACTCCCCTGGCCCTGCAACCCCACCTAAATGATTCACCCCAACCTCTGCGCGTGCTCGTTAGCCGCGATCATCCCGCAGCCTCCACTTGGGTGGGCGCGGCCAAGGTGTTGGCCTTGGAGTATCCAGATTACTGGCACGGGCTCGCGACCGTTACAGCCGATCTTAAAGCGTCAGATTCCATTGCAGCGATCATGGGACCGGCGGCGGCTCCGGTTGTGCATTGGGATGAGTCCGGCGGCAATACCGCTTCTCTCGAGCCAGACCCCCTGCCCCCCGCGACCTGGCAAGCTCGGGCCGACGTCACCTATGTCATCACGGGCGGACTGGGTGCGCTGGGATTGCGTTTCGCCAACTGGTTGAGCGATCGCGGAGCCACCTCTCTCCTATTGCTTGGTCGTCAGGAACCGACTTCCGTAGCGGAAACCCAAGTCGCGTCTCTTCGCTCCCGCGGGATCGAGGTGGCTACCGCGCAAGTAGACGTTACCGATCGAGATGCTCTCGAAGCCGCGCTCAGCTCAAGTCCCCGTCCCCTCGGCGGCGTGATTCATGCCGCTGGCATCGGCGGTTATGAATTGTTTTCGAACATCACGGCAGCCAGCTGGAGCCAGATCACCGCGGCGAAGGTTACCGGAGCCCGCTTGCTCGATGAGCTCACCGCGGAAGACGACCTGAGTTTGTTTGTGCTCTTTTCATCCATTGCATCGGTCTGGGGTTCGCAAGGTCAGGCTCATTACGCCGCCGCTAATCAGGCCTTGGATGATCTTGCCGTCCAGCGCCGTGCGCGCGGACTGTGCGCGATGGCGGTAAACTGGGGGCCCTGGGCCGAGGGCGGGATGGCCACCCCCGAGACCGCTCGTCAACTTTCCGAAGTCGGGATCGATTTGTTGGATCCCGAGTCCGCCTTGGTCGCCTTTGAATCCGCGCTCGTCGCTGGTCGAAACCAGACCGTGATCGCCAACGTGAGGTGGGAGCGGTTTCGCGAGGTCTATGAGCTCCGTGGTCCCACCGAGCTGCTGCGCATGCTGCCCGCGGGGCAGAAATCAGCACCGACCTCTTCAACTCCTCAAACGCCCGCCGTATTGGCTGAGCGATTACACGCTGCCGCTCCGGATGAGCATGTCAGTCTGACTCTGCAACACGTCCAGCTTGCGGTGGCGGAGGTGCTGAAGCTGCCAACGAACCAATCGGTGCCTGCCCAAAAGGGATTCGCCGACCTCGGCATCGATTCGCTCATGGCGATCAACTTGCGCCGTCGACTGAGCGCAGATCTGGGAGTCGAGCTCGCGAGCACTTTGATTTTTGATCACCCGGACTGCGAACGGCTCGCCGAGCATCTCCTCGCGCAATGGACCGCCTCCCACCAACCCGTGGCCGATTCGGCGACCACGGACGACGACGCGGCTGCCGCGCTCGAACGCAAACTCTCTCAACTCGGATTTTGATGAACGCGGTCAAAACATCCATCCAAGTCGATCTCTGGTTCGTGCCCCTCGCCGGATCGCCCGCAAGAGTGGCCAAGGCCAGGCAAAAGTTGGACGAAACCGAGACCGCCCGCGCCGCGCGTTTTCACTTCGAACCCGATCGGCTGCGCTACATCCTCGCCCACGCCGCGCTCCGGACCCTTCTCGGCCAGCGGTTGCAAATCCCCCCCACCGCGGTGCGGTTCAAAACCGGATCAG
>CAKZMS010000353.1 GCA_937128785.1 uncultured Opitutaceae bacterium
AGACGCGGCCGGCCATCGCCGCCGCGAACCGCGAGACGGGCTGACTCAGGACCGCGTGGGTAGTCCCGGCATCCGCGACGGAACCGGAGTCCAGCACGACGACATGGCCCGCAAGCCCCCAAGCATCAGCGGCATCGTGGGTGGCGATGACTGTCGTGATGGTGCGTCCGGCCTGGCGCACGAGTTCGCGCACGGCAACGGCCGCTTCGACATCGATTCCGGCGAAGGGCTCGTCCAAGAGCAGGAACTTTGGACTGGTCACCAGGGCACGGGCGATTTCCAGCCGGCGGCGCTCTCCCCCGGAAAGGGTGAACGCTTTTTGATTCGCCACGTGGGTGAGATGGAGCTCCTCCAGATGTTGATCCACCAAGGGTTTTCGTTCGGCGCGGGGGATGGGCAGCGTCTCCACGATCGCCAACAAATTTTGAGTCACCGTGAGTTTCCGAAACGTCGAAGGCTCCTGCGGCAAGTAACCCAGCCCCAGTCGCGCCCGTTCGTGCATTTTCAGATTGGTCGCATCGCGTCCCCCGAGAATCACTTTGCCGGCGGTCGCGGGAATCAAGCCTACGATCATGTAGAACGTCGTGGTCTTGCCGGCGCCGTTGGGACCGAGCAAACCGACGATTTCGCCGGCCGACACGTCCAGGTCCACTCCGTTCACCACGGATTTTTGACCGAAGGTTTTGACCAATCCTTTGGCTTCAATTTTGGCGGGCTCGGACATGATGGAGGCGGGTTGCAAGAGGGAGGCAGGGAGGACTATTCAGCAGGGGCCGCTGCCGATCCACCAATCGCTTCGACGGCATCCGGCCCCAGATCGTTGATCGGAGGAGCCGTGAGTTTGGGGTTCTCCACTTTCAGGCGGCGTTCCCCGCGGAAGAGTGTAATCTTAGATCCTGCGGCAATGAAATCCGATGAGCGATCGATCACCACGGGGTCTTCGTAGAGCACGACTTTTTCCTGATCGGGCAGAACCTCTGCTCGTCCACAGGATGCCTCCCGATCTCCCTGCACGAGGCGAACATTGCCTTGGGCCAGCAGGTATTTGAAACCCTTGAATTCCCCGATCGTCGCATCGCGATCGCCCACCCGACTGGCTCGAATCTCGAGCCGATCGCAGGCGATTTTCATGTTGGTGCCGGTGAGGACCACGTTGCCGGTGCAGATCGCGACGGTTTCGGTCGGGGTGCTGCGCATGTCGAGGTTATCGGCCGTGAGCACCGTATCCTCCGGCGTCATGGGATTCACGATGTCCTGGGCGATCCCGACGAGGGAAGCGGTGCAGGCGAGCAGTAAGATAAGTGGTTTCATTCCAATAGTCCTTCCAGCGGCATCTTGAATACCACCCGGGCATTCCGTTTGACCAGCACCCTGCGTTCGCGGTGTTCGTAGCTCCAGTCTTCTCCGGTGAGAGAAAGATCGGCGCGTGCGAGGCTCAGGGCATCGGGCCCATGCACGATCTCGGGGCCGGGTTCCAATATAGCCAAGGGAGCCGTGAGCGTGGTTTCCAGTTTTCGGTCCGCTTCGCCGGAGTAGAGAAACAGCTCCATCAAGGTGAGCTTGATGCGTTCGGCATCAGCCAGATCGGCCGAGCCTCCGACCACGCGACCCCGCGGGTAGCCCTGGTCGCTGAAAAACGAAATGGCGTAGTCCTCGACCGGCGCGCTGGTCCGCACGTCACCGGTCTGGGCCGGCAACGAGGCTCCGGTGCCCAGCACGAAGGTCAGGATCAAAGTGCTCGTCCGCGGTCTCATGATGAATCCCGACGGTGAGAAAGAATCTTGTCGCAGATCTCGCGAATCGCGCCCTGTCCCGGCGGTCGCAGCGTCTGGCAGTCGGCGGCCTCAACCGCCGATGGCATGGCGTGAGGAACCGTAATGCCGATGCCCGCCCACTTCATCGCGTTGGCGTCGATATCGTCGTCGCCCACGTAGGCACACTCGTCGGCCGAAAAGCCGAGGGCGGTCGCGAGTTCCTGCAGGGCGGTTTCCTTGTCCACCCGGCCTTGGACCAGATGCGGAATCTTCAGTTCCTTGGCCCGCACGGTCGTGGCACCGGAGGCGCGTCCACTGATCCAGGCGACCACAAAATCGTCCCGCAGCAAACGCACCATGCCCAAGCCATCGAGCACGCTGAATACCTTGGATTCGCTGCCATCGGAAGAAACCCGGATGGTGCCGTCGGTCAGCACCCCGTCTACATCGGTGGCCAGGAGCTTGAGCTGAGCCCACCGCTCGGCGGGAATGTCATTAAGATCAGGCATGTGAGTTTGCAATGGGGTCAGCCGATCCAGTCGGCGATTTGATCGATAACGGAATCGCGG
>CAKZMS010000354.1 GCA_937128785.1 uncultured Opitutaceae bacterium
CACGCGTGCGTCGCAGAGCTCCTGCAGCAGGACGGCTTCACGGCCTTGCTGATTGATGTGGGCAGCAAATCCGAACCAGCCACGACCCCGGACATATCCCGCAACGATGTCCTCGATGCTCTCGCCGATCCGGAAGCCGACGCCATCCTCGCGCGTCAGGACCGCGGCGAATGCGTCACGCTCATGGGGCGCGCGGCCGCAAAACGGGTATCGCAACTCGCATCCGAGAATCGGATACACGGCATCATCTCGCTCGGCGGCGGCGGCGGCACCGCCATCGCCACGGCCGCCATGCGCGCGTTGCCGCTCGGGTTTCCCAAACTGATGGTATCCACCCTGGCCAGCGGCCAGACCGCCCACTACGTCGGCGAGTCGGACATCACCATGATGCCCGCGGTCGTCGATGTTTCCGGCATCAACCGGCTTTCCCGCACGATCTTCAGCAACGCAGCCGGGGCCATCGGCGGCATGTTGCGAACCGCCGCGGCGCGCCGCCAAGCCTCCACCGAGGCCGACACCAAACCCCTCATTGTCGCCAGCATGTTTGGTAACACCACCGCCTGCGTCACCGCGGCCAAAAAGATCATCGAGCAAGCCGGTTACGAGGTGCTGGTCTTCGCCGCGACCGGGAGCGGCGGACGCACCATGGAATCGCTCATCGCCAGCGGCATGGTCGCCGGCGTGCTCGACATCACCACCACGGAATGGGCCGACGAACTGGTCGGCGGCGTCCTGACGGCCGGGCCCAAGCGCCTCGAAGCCACAGCCCAGGCGGATATCCCCGCGATCGTGGTGCCGGGTTGCCTCGACATGGTGAACTTCGGCGAACGCGACTCCGTGCCGGCCGCTTTCGTGGACCGCAATTTCTACGTGCACAACGAACAGGTCACCCTCATGCGGACCACGCCCGCAGAGTGCACCAAACTGGGCCGTATCCTCGCGGAAAAGATCAACCGCTACACCGCCCCCGTCACGGTCCTGTGGCCGCAAGGCGGCATTAGCGTGATCAGTGCACCCGGCCAGCCGTTCCATGATCCCGCCGCCGACACCGCGCTCTGGGAGAGCCTGAAACAGGAACTGCGCGACGACATCCCCGTCATCGAATCTGCGGCCAACATCAACGATCCCGAGTTCGCCCAACTCTGTGCGGATACCCTGCTCGGCCACCTGACGCGATAGGAGCCGAAGACTTCTGGATTGGCACTGCAACGCAGGCCGTGCCATGACCCCCAATTCGCCGATGGTCCTCAAGCGCACTTTACTCCTCCCCTTCCTCCTCGCGGGTCTCTTCGGGGCCACCGCGGGCTGGGCCACGGCCGAGGCCGCCAACGCGACAACGGATCGTGAACCCAACCGTCTGATCCACGAGAAGTCCCCTTACCTGCGCCAGCACGCCTACAACCCGGTCGACTGGTATCCGTGGGGCGACGAGGCCTTCGCCAAAGCCCAGGCCGAGAACAAACCCATCTTCCTGTCGATCGGCTACTCGACTTGTCACTGGTGCCACGTGATGGCGGACGAGTCGTTCGCCGATGAGGCCACCGCCGCGATCATCAACGAGCACTTCGTCGCGATCAAAGTCGACCGCGAGGAGCGGCCCGATGTGGATCATATTTACATGACGTTCGTGCAAGCCTCCACCGGCTCCGGCGGTTGGCCGCTCAACGTGTGGCTCACGCCGGAACGCCAGCCGTTTTTCGGTGGCACCTACTTCGCACCCGAAGACCGCGGCCGCCGTCCCGGCTTTCCTCGCGTGTTGAATCACCTCGCCGGCTTGTGGGCGGAGAACCCGGCGCGCGTTCGCGAGCAGTCTACTCAAATGCTCGATGCCCTGACGCAGGAGATGGTTCCCGCTCCCGATCCTGATGAGGTGGATTGGAACGCCCTGCGCGATGCCGGACTGTCCGGCTTCAACGAACGCTTTGATCCCGGTTACGGCGGCTTCGACACCATCGAAAAATTCCCCAGTGGACCGACCCTCGAATTCCTGATCGATGTCGCCGCCAGCCACCCCGAGCCCGAGCGCCGTCAGCACGCGTTGGATATGCTCACCACCACGCTCGAGGCAATCGTCACGCAGGGTCTGCACGATCACGTCGGCGGAGGGTTTCACCGCTACACCGTCGATGCCGGCTGGCAGACACCTCACTTCGAAAAGATGTTGTTCGATCAGGCACTGATTACCAATGCCCTGCTTTCCGCGTGGCAGCTGACGGGCAACGACGAGTTCCGCATCGCCGCCATCCAAACGCTGAGATACGTCGAAGAACGTCTGACTCATCCCGAGGGCGGGTTCTACTCGGCCGAAGATGCCGTAAGTCTGCCCACCGCAGAGGACAGCACCAAACGCGAGGGCGCCTACTACACGTGGACCGCCGAAGAACTGCAGCAGGCACTGTCGCCCGAAAACTATGAGTTCTTTGCGGCGGCGTTTGGTATCCAAGCAAACGGCAACGTCACCGATGAACAAAACCCTCAAGGCGAACTCGATCACCAGAACGTGCTGCGGCAAGCGCTGACCCCCGTTCAACCCGCCGAGAGGGTTGAACTTCCCGAGCCGGAAGCGCGGGAGCGTTTGACGAAGATCCCGGCGGGTTTGCGCTCCACGCGAAATAAACGACCTGCCCC
>CAKZMS010000355.1 GCA_937128785.1 uncultured Opitutaceae bacterium
TATCTTTACCGCGGCGGTCGTTTGGATGGTCGAGGGGCTTGGGAATATTGCCGACTGCTCGCTCGATACGAGGGCTTTGCCAGTGAGGCGATTCGATCGCAGCGCGTGAATCGCCATGCCTAGACTACTATTTGTAAACCGCGTTTGTTGGCCGGAAGAGGCGGCGACAGCGCAGTTGCTGATCAACTTAGCGGATGGTCTGGCTCAACTGGACTGGGATTGCCACATCATCTCCGGCTCAAAGGGAGGACCTGAGCGAGCGGGAAATCGACTCACTTTCCATCAACCGAACGGGAGAGGAGTCCAAACTTCACGCGGTCTGATTGCCAAGGCCATTGCCTACCGCCAATTCACCAACGCAGTCATTCGGTTTCTTCCCAATTTTATAATGCCCGGCGACAGAGTGATCGCCATGACCGACCCGCCTCTCATAGGAACTAAAATTGCACCAACCGTGCAGCGCCATGAGGCTCACCTTTGGCATTGGGTGCAGGATGTGTATCCGGAAGTTGCCATCGCGTTGAGCCAGAACGCTCTCGTGAGAATGGCTTTTCGCACTTTGATCGGTTCCCGCAACCGGGCTTGGAGCGCCGCCGAACAAATTGTCCCCATCGGTCAGGATATGGCCGACTTGATCCGGCAGCAAACCGGCCCTGATGCGTCTATCGATATTATACCCAATTGGTATCCGGCCGCAGTTGAACCTGAGGTAGCTACCAATTTCCGGGAGCGCTGGCAGATAGGTCACCAAATGTTATTGGTGATCTACTCGGGAAACTTGGGTCGGGCCCACATCTTGAGTCCCATGTTGGATATTGCGGAAAAGTGTGAAGCCGCAGGCATTTCCATCCACTTTGCTTTTGTCGGGGATGGTGCGCAGAAAGACCGTTTGATTCTTGAGGTGAAGGAGCGTGGATTGACCAACATATCCTTCCAGCCTCCCGTGCCGAGGGATGAACTTGATTCACTTCTCCAAGCAGCCGACATCCATTTCGTGAGTATGCGACCTGAGTGCCGCGGGACCGTGCTTCCCAGCAAATTCTACGGAATCATGGCGGCGGGGAGGCCCTGTATATTCATCGGCCCTCAAAACGGAGATTTACCCGAACTCATCCGGAGTCATAACCTCGGCATCGCGTGCGAGCCTTTCGAAATCGGTCCAGCGGTGGATTACCACACCAGACTCGTCAGCAACCCCGATGTCGCCGAGGAGTCCTGCCGCTCCGTAAAAAAATACCAAACCTCTCTTCCAAACGCAACAGATTCGTAAAACGCATGGGACCAAATCCTACGCAGGCATATTAACCTAAAACCCTGAAGACAGTCTTGAGCTCGCACCATTCAACTCGCCGGACTCATACCGCCATCCTGACCGCTCTGGACCTGATTGTCTTCTTCGGGTGTTTCAATGCCCTCCAATGGCTGCGCGGCGTGCTACCCTTGGGTGACTGGGTCATCGGCCCACTGGTCCTTCCTGCGCTTCTCACCATGGGAGCAATTTATCTGATCGATGGATACCGCTCCCGGACCGAAATGATGGGGGCCGATTATACATCGCAGCACTTCGTCGTCATCAGCCTGGTTGCTCTAGCAACCCTGCTGCTTACATTTGTCTTCAACACAGACGGAACGCCGCTGGAACGGAGTCGTGGGGTGATCGCTGTGGGGTTTCTTACGGTTGCTGTCATCACGCTAAGCTATCGCCGATCCCTTCACCGTTGGAGTCGAGAAAACACGGCCGATCGGTTCGTTCTATTCATCGGAGATCGTCCCGCTTGTCAGAGTTTCCGGGAAGTCTGCCAGACGAATGGTTTGGATCAGCGAATCATTTGTGCAGTCACCGGAGAAATGACCGAACCTCCGATCCAACTGGCCGGGGATAGTTCCACCAAGAGTTATGGTGAAGTCATCAAGGACATCAGTGAAGGGAAGCTATCGGTCGAAGCAATTGTGATCAAGGAGTCGTCTCATTCGATCCGGGACTCGCTGGCCAATGATCTGACGGAGCTCTACTTTCGCGGCGTTCCAACATTTACGCTGGAGTTGTTTTTCGAAACCTATTGGCGAAAGATCCCCCTCTACCGAATTAACCATACGTGGCTATTCCAAGAGGGTTTCGAAATCGCGCGGACACCGGTCTTTGCCCGGGCCAAGCGAATTGTGGATATCGTTCTTTCGACACTCGGCTTGCTCCT
>CAKZMS010000356.1 GCA_937128785.1 uncultured Opitutaceae bacterium
TCTGGCCTGTCGTCTGAGGGGCCGTCCGAAAGCGTTCGCGGTTTTGCGGCGCTCAAGCGCATGATGCTCGCGATGGAGATGGAAAAACAAGTGATCCTGACGGGTTCCGTGGCTCACGAGGAACTGATGGCGCGCGGGCTCCCGCGGCTGGGTCACGTGTTCATCACCGCCAGCGAGACAGAAAATCAACCCGTGAGTATTCTAGAATCGATGGCGTTTGGATTGCCCGCGATCGGGCCGCGCGCCCGCGGGATTCCGGAACTGGTCGAACACGGCAAGAACGGGCTGCTGTTTGACCCTGGCGGTGGCACCACCCTGACAGGGTTGATGCGCCAGATGGTTGATTCACCGGAGGAACGAAACCAGCTGGCACAGGGCGCTTTGGCGACCGCCTCCCTTCACTCCATCGACCGCACCGGCGAGCGTTTGCGCATTCTCTACGAAGCCTGCGTCCGAGACCCGGCTACGGCGCAGGCAGCGCTGGAAAACCCAGATCCCGCCGGAGACTCCGCACTGCAGCGGAGTTCGTGATCATGGCAAAAAGTTTGCGGTCATCGTAGGTCAGCTGGCGTGGCGCCTGCACCTTAAGTGACTTGATCACCGCGCCGCCATCATCCTTGCCCCACGTCCAGTCATAACCCTGCGGTCTACCGTAAGTGTCGACCCCGTCCTTCTGCGCTGAACCCAGAAACGCAAACAAACGCGCGGTCTCACCCAACGGGTCGCGCAGCACGTCCTCGTAGCGCACGAGCACGGTATTCTCGGTATCGGCCCGGGCCATCTCCAGCAACCGCCGGTTGGTCCCGGCCCAATAGCGTTCGATGATGAAACGATTGCCCACACCCGACCGCTGCAGCCACGGCACATGGCGAAAGACCATTTTCCGCGCGGAGAGCCCGTTCGCATAGGCATCGCGCACCAGCACGATCCGCTTCAATCCCGCCACTTCCGGTAAGCGGGGGTATTTGCTGATCTCGTTGAACCAGCCGGGACGCTTCATCACCAGAATCGGCTCCGGGCTCAGCGCCTCGATCTGCTGACGGGCATCCGCGCCCCGGAACTTCTGGAAGTCGGTCTCCGGCAGATCACTAATATCCGGTGCCTGCGCGAGCAGTGCCTTCAACAACGTCGAGCCGGAACGCATCGTCGACAGCAGGACGGCAATGGTTTTCGGGTCGGAGTTGGGCGCGGCTTCGCTCATCGCCGCCAGCCTGTTCAGGCTCATTCGCCCGTGGCAACCCCGGGACCACTGTTTTTCCGTTGGCAGTAGCACCCTCGGTTTCCCACCTTGGACCCTTCGCCATGTCCAAAGCCGCCACCAAACCTCAACCCATTACCAATGTCCTCGCGGAGCGCTACGCTTCGCCGGCGATCAAATCCATCTGGTCCCCCACCGGACGCGTGGAAATCGAGCGCGACTACTGGATCGCCGTCATGAAGGCGCAGCGCGACCTCGGAGTCGAAATCCCGAAGGCCGCCATCGCCGACTACGAGAAGGCCAAGTCCCAGATCGATCTCGCCTCCATCGACACCCGCGAGCGAGTGACCCTCCACGACGTGAAGGCCCGCATTGAGGAGTTCAACGCTCTGGCCGGCCGCGAGCGCATCCACCTCGGACTGACTTCCCGCGACCTCACCGAAAACGTCGAGCAGCTGCAGATCCTGCGCTCCCTCGGGGTCGTGCGCCAGAAAACCGCCGCCGCGCTGCTCGGCTTCGCCAAGCGCGCCAAACAATACCGGAAACTCCTCCTGACCGGCCGCACCCACAATGTGCCTGCCCAGCCCACGACCCTCGGCAAACGGTTCGCCATGTTCGGCGAGGAGATGCTGGCCGCCTTCACCCGATTCGACGAACTCGCCGCCCGCTATCCCGGTCGCGGACTTAAAGGCGCCGTCGGCACCCAGCTCGACCAATTCACCCTGCT
>CAKZMS010000357.1 GCA_937128785.1 uncultured Opitutaceae bacterium
GTCGCCTGGATGGATGTGCTCACCATCGGGGTCATGGTAGTGGGCGGCCTCACGGTTACGATTCTCGGCCTGAACCACCTCGCCGACGGGGGATCAATATTTGATGGTTTTCGCGTAATGGTGGAGCGTAACCGCGGAGAGACCGGAGCGTGGGCCGAGGCCGTGCAACGCCTTCAGCCCCAGATCACGCCAGGGGAGGCAGACTACAACCGCCTGTCCGTGATCCAGCCCCTCACGCACGAGACGACGCCGTGGACGCATTGGGTGCTCAGTTTCTTCTACATCGGCCTGTGGTATACCGTGATCAACCAGTTCATGATCCAGCGCGTGCTCGCAGCCAAGGACATGTATCACGCCCGCATGGGCATCACCTTCGCTGGCTTCCTCAAGCTGCTCCTGCCGTTCATTGTGGTGGTCCCTGGGCTGATCTATTTTGCCATGCGCCCGGATATCATCCTTGCGGGCGATACGATCGATGCGATCCGCCCCGAGGCCGACAAAACCTACGTGAACCTGATTCGCGATCTCGTGCCCATCGGTATCAAGGGCCTGTTGCTGGCAGCGCTGTTTGGCGCGATCCAGTCCACGGTGTCAGCCGTGCTCAATTCGACCTCAACCATCCTCACGCTCGACTTTTACAAGCGTTACATGCGGCCCGATGTGTCTGAGCACGACACGGTGTCGCTGGGCCGTTGGATCACCGCCGTGTTGTTGGTGTTCTCGATTCTCTTTGGCATTTGGATCAGCACCCTGCAGGCGAGTCTTTTCGTTTACATTCAGGTGCTGTTTACCTTCTTCGCGCCTCCGTTCTCGGCCGTGTTTTTGCTCGGCACGCTCTGGCGCCGGATCAACGGCCCGGGAGCGACCTTCACGGTGCTGGCGGGCTTTGCCCTCGGCATCGCGGTCAAAGCCTGGGTGGGCACCGGCAATGCGCCAGAGTGGCTGGCGCCCTACGCCAACCAAGGCGTGCTCAACTGGGCCTTTTGCATGATCTGCTGCACGGTCGTCAGTCTCATGACCGCACCGCCGCGGCCGGAACAAATCTCCGACGATCTGACCTTCAACTGGCAGAAGATGAACATCGGTGGCCAGCTCGGCACCGGCTGGAAAAGCGTCACTCTCTGGTGGAGTCTCAGCGTGGTGATGATGGTCGCCTTCATCATTATCTTCGGCTGGGTGCTGTAGGTTGAGAAGACTCACCCGGCCGATGCCGCGGATTGCCAAGGCAGTGAGTGCTTACCAGTCTTTTTACCATGCGTGCAGTTCAACTTTTCGGACCCAAGGACCTGCGTTCGGTTGAGTTGCCGGATGTTCCTCCACCGGGTCTAAGCGATGTCACGGTGCGAGTGGAGGCGGTGGGTGTGTGTGGATCCGATCTGCACATGTGGGAGACGGGAGGCATTGGCGGACGGCAGGTTACCTCGCCCTTGTGCCTGGGGCATGAATTCGCCGGCACCGTGGTTGAGGTGGGGAAGACTCCCATGGCTGAATCCGGCACCAAACTGGAAATTGGCCAGCGGGTGGCGGTGGATCCGGCGATTCCGTGCGGTCATTGCGAAAACTGTCGCGAAGGGAATCCCACTCTATGTCCGACGCATGTTTTTATGGGCGTCCCACCCGATCCGGGCGCGTTGTGCGAACGCATGAATGTTCCGGCCGAGAATTGCTTCGTGATGCCGGATGCGATCTCCCCCGGTGTCGGGTCTTTGCTCGAAACCCTGGGGGTGGCGATACACGCGGTGGATCTGGGCAAAACAGCGGTGGCTCACAGCGCCGTTATTTTTGGTGCAGGTCCGGTGGGACTGCTGATTTTGAGCCTCCTGCGTTTGGCCGGGGTTTTTCCGATTTATGTTTTCGAGCCGGTGGCGGAACGTCGGGCCAAAGCAATGGAACTCGGCGCGGCCGACGCGTGGCCCGTGCCGGACGATCCTGCTCAGGCCCTGCAGCCGCTGCTGGCGGCAACGCGAGGCCGCGGGTGCGATATTGGTTTTGAAGTCGCCGACGCCGGGCGCTCGGTCGATCTGACCTTTGCGGCTACTCGCAGCGGAGGACGGGTGGTGCTGGTGGGAATTCCGCCGCTTGACCGCACTGAATTCGGCCACGCCACTCCGCGGCGGAAGGGACTGACCGTGCGATTTGCCCGACGAATGAAACACACCTATCCTCGGGCCCTGGCTCTGGCTGAGCGACCTGGATATGCTGCGATGCTACAGGACCTGGTCACCCATCAGTTCACCCTAGCAGAATCCCCCGCAGCATTCGAATTGGCCGCGAGCTATCGGGATGGCGTGATCAAAGCCGTGGTGAATCCCAGTCAGTGAGTTGATTCCACCGTTCTTCGATCACGATCGAGCAAGGCAGAAGAGTGGCCCGGCCTCGTCGGTAGTCCGGGAACGCCGAGCTTCAGCTCGGCCCCCGGTGGAATCAGCCTCGATCTCTTAGTTGAATCTAAATGTTGATATTAAGCGTTTGACCCCTTTTGCGGGAGCTCACCGTTCTTCGATTGTGATGTTGCGGTAGGAGAGTTGGGCACCTTCGGCTTGGAGGAGGATGCGGCCGGAGGTGAGGGGCACATAAGCGCCGGTGGCTTCGTCCCAGCGTTCCATATTGGTGACCGCGTTCACGAGTTTTCCGTTCAGCCAAAACTCGGCGGTGGTGCCGTCGACGATGATCTCGAGTTGGTTCCAGCCGGGCACTTCCCAATCGTAGCTGCGGTGGAAGCGGGCGAAGCGGGTGTCCTTGCCCCCACGCGTGACCGACTTGCCGTTCTCGCTGTAGTTGCGAATGACGTTTTGCACCGTCGAGGTGACACGCGAGCCAATGGCCCAAATGTCGCCGGTGTCTCCTTCCTGGATTTGGCACTCCACACTCGCCGGCCAGATGTTGCCTTCTTCGTGCAGGTGAAAGAGCACGCCGGCGTCGCGGACCATATTTTCCCGGGGGGCAAACTTGGCTTCGCCCCAGCGGTATTCGAGTTTCAGCACAAAACTTGAATACGATTTCTTGGTGACGATACCGCCGTAGGGTTGGGACGAGTTGGGCTCTTCATTCGGGTAGGTGTGGATCATCCCGTCCTCGACGTGGAACAGATCAGAGGGCGCGGTGTTCTCGCCGCGGTCGCCGATCCAGACTTCCCACCCGGTCAGGTCCACTCCGTTGAAAAGGGGGCGGG
>CAKZMS010000358.1 GCA_937128785.1 uncultured Opitutaceae bacterium
GCGCGGGGAACCGATCGTTCCGTGGCGAGCGATCAGCGCGACGGCACCCGGCACCTGCTCCGCCGCGATCGCCGCGTCGATCATGGCATCGAGACGATCAAGCCGTTCCGGCGACAATCCCACCTCCTTAGGTTCCGCAACACCGAGAGGCGGGGTGACCTGGGCGGAAGGGGTTTGGGCAACAAGAAGGGCGGTCAGCCCACTGACCGCGAGCAGAGTAAACAATTTCTTCATAGGGGAGCCGTCGAGCCTGCGCAGGGAGGGGCGCAGCGCAAGCCACTGCAGGGCTTGTTCCAACCTTAGTTGCCGTCCAGGCCGCCCCAGGGGGTGATGGCGTCGAGCGCGGGCAGGAGGGTGCGGCGCACTTCGATGAAATCGAGCATGCCGGTGTAGCGGTAGATGACCTCGCCGTTGTGATCGATGATGAGCGTGTGCGGCAGGGCGCCGTTCCACTCGGGATCGATGGCCTCGATGTTGGCGTATTTGTCGGTATCGCCAAAGATGTAGTTCTGCATCGAGGCGTGTTTGCCTTCCAGGAACTTGAGCGCCTTGGGCCCCATCTTGGGATACTCGGCGGCGATGGTGATCATCTCAAAATCGCGTCCACGGAAGGTGACGTTGAGATCAACGAGGTCAGGAAATTCGGTAACACAGGGGCCGCACCAGGTGGCCCAGACGTTGATGAGGCGGACTTTGCCGGAGTCCTGGTTTTCGCGCATGGCGACGAAATCGGCGGCGGTTGCTTCCTCCAGAGTGACGGGCTCTTCCTTAAGGCGTTCGGCCCAGATCTTGTTGTAGCCTTCGGCTTTTTCGGCCCATTTCACGGAGCAACCGAAGACGCGGGTGGTGGGTTCTTCGATCGTGCCGCCGGCAAGCAGGGTATCGAGCGCGTTGCGGGTGGTGTGCTCGGTGATGTATTGCGGGAGTTCGGCATCGTCGATGCGGCCTTGGAAGACGAGCTTGCGATCGCGGTCGTAGATGAAGACGTGCGGGGTGGCGACCGGACCAAAAACCCGAGCGACGGTCTGGGTGGGTCCGTCATCGAGGTAAGGGAAGTTAAACCCGGCGTGGTTGGCGCGGATGACCATTTCGTCGAAAGAGTCGCCGACGTCGGTGTAAGCGAGTTCGTCAAGGCGCACGGCATCGGCGTTGTTGGGGTTGATGGCCACCACGGCGACACCCTTGGGTCCGTAGTCCTTGGTGAGTTGGATCAGGCGCTCTTCGTAGCGACGCGCGGTGGGGCAGTGGTTTGAGGTGAAGACGATGCACAGCAGCTCGGCGTCGGCGAACGACTCAGGCGTGTAAGTCTTGCCGGATACCCCCGGGAGCTCGAAGTGAGGCAGATCCGAGCCGATGGGCTGCGGGTCGGGATAGCCACCATCGGCGGCAAAAAGAGAGGCGGTGGTGAGGCCGATGACGGCCAAGGCGGTGGGGATAAACCGGGTCATGCAGGGACGGTTAACCGTGAATCGCCCGGGTGCAAGTGGTCGCGGTGCTGCCTGTTGACCATCTTGGCGCACCGCTACCGATAACGGGCTGGGAGGATGCGTTCAAAAACGCACCATGGCTCGTCGCCTTCGCCGGGTTCAGGGAACGGCACAGGGCGTCGTCGGTAGTGCTTGCGGATGCGATTCACTTCATCCCCGAGGTCCATCTGGGCGATGAGCAGGCGGAGTTTCCCGACTTTGAGCCCCAGTTGGTAGGCAGTGGGTTTGCTGATGGAACCCTGGTGCCCCTCCACCGCTTTGAGCACGCGACGTTCGGAGAGTTCGAAGGGCTCGAAAGCAAACCGCTCCTGCCAACTGCGGTTGGCGTAAAGGGCCGCGATTTGCTCGATTCGATTCACTCGGATGGGCGTGCCAAACCGATAGGGGAATCCGATGTCGGTCTCGGCGACGACGGAGAGGGTGGGGGCGGCATCCTCATACACATACATGCGATAGCCCCGGTCCCGATAGGGCGCCATGCCTTTGAGGCGAATGCGCCAGTGTTCGAGGATGTGTTGGATAAAGCGGGTGCGAAATTCGGTATCAATCCACGGCGCGCGGTCCGCTCGATATTCCAGAAACCAGAGGTGGACGTGATTGGCCGAAGAGTGCGCCAAGGGAAACTCGCCCTCAAAATCCAGCGGGGTGGCGCAGACCTGTTCCAGCGCATCCGCCAGCCCGCGTGATTTCGAACGGGTGTAAGCGAGAAAGTCGTCCATGCCGGGCGATAATGCTTGGGGGCGATCAGATGGGCCGGAACTGCTCGTCGAGGCTGCGGGTTCGGTCGGTCTGTTCGTCGCCGGTGTGCGCGGTGCTCTTCTTCTCGAAAACGAGCACGTGGGCCTCGGCATCGGCGATGGGGTGGTGCATGACACCGGCGGGGATGACGACCATCTCACCGGGGGCGAGCTCGAGGCGCTGGTCTTCGAGCTCGATGGAGAGGTGGCCTTTGATGACGAGGAACAATTCGTCCTCGTCGTCGTGTTTGTGCCAGGTGAAGGCGCCCTGCACTTTGGCGATCTTGGCGAGGTAGGCGCCGTCCAGTTCACCGACGACGCGGGGCGACCAATGCTCGTCGAGTTTGGCGAATTTTTCGGCCAGATTGATTTTGGTGATCATGATTGGAGGTCTCTTTCTAGCTGCCGTTGGACTGGAATAAACCTGAAAGAAGAATGAGAAAAACTGGGCTGCGGTAGTAAGGCGCTGCTCGCTTTGTTTCCTCCCGTGAAAATGGCTTGCAGAAGGTGCCGAGCTGGAGCTCGGCGTTCCCAGGGATGACTTCCATCGGGCTGACGGCTTTGTGCTCTTCGTTGCCTTCTGTAAAATCTATCGGGCGTTCGAGCGGTCGGATGGGTTTAGGGTTCGTTCTCGAGCGGAAGTTGGCCCGGTCAGACGCCGGCTGAAGCACGGCGCTACGTCCGGTTATTGGCTCCAGGCTTTTTGGCCGAGTTTCAAGGGAACGTCGCCGCGGAATTCTCCCGGCACGGGATCGTAGGCGAGGGCTTCGGTCTGGCCGATCTCACTGGTGAAGTAACCCCAGATGGTGAGTTGTTTCAGCGCCTGGTAGCCGGGGTCTGGCGGGGCGGCTTCGTAAGTCAGCAGGTGAGCCTCACGCTCGGCCGCGGTGAGCTCGATGAAGCTGCGTCCGGCATGCGCGGTTTGGGCGGCGGCATCGATGGCGGGGGCGGCGGCGAAGAAGATCGCCTGCTCCTCCGCGCTGTAGTGATCGGTCACGATCTCCTGCATGAACGCGGCGATGCCGGCGGCCTTGGCTCCGCCGGAATCCGGCGTGGTCGGGATGATGGTTTCGGTGATCTCGTCGAGCAGGGCCAGTAACTTCGGGGTGAATTCCGCGGCGGCCGCGGTGGGGTCGGCATTCACTTCGCCGGCGAGAAAACGTTCGGCGCCAAAGACGGTCACGCTGCCGGACAGGGCGAGAAGGGATTTGAGGGCATCTCTGCGATTCATGACGAGGCGGTCAGATTTCGTGGCGGTTGAATTGATTCACGGCGTGGTCCACGGCGCGGGCGGTCAGGGCCATGTAGGTGATGGAGGGATTTTGCCAGCTACTGCTGGTCATGCAGGCGCCGTCACTCACGTAGACGTTGGGCACGGCGTGCATGGCATTGTGGGCATTGAGCACGCTGGTCTTCGGATCGCGACCCATGCGCGCGGTGCCCATTTCGTGGATACCGAGACCGATGGGTTCCTGGTTGTCCCGCACCGAGATGTTGCGGAAGCCGCTTACGGTCAGGGTCTCCTCCATGGTGACGAGCATGTCCTTCACCATGGCTTCCTCGTTTTCGCGATGAATAGCTTCGATCTCCAGCAGCGGCATACCCCAGCGATCGGTTTCGGTGGGGGAAAGGGTGATACGGTTGTCGTGGTGGGGCAGCATTTCGGCCATCGAGCCCATCCACGCGCTCCAGTTTCCGGGTTGAGACAAGGCCTGCTTGAAGCCCGCTCCAATCGGCGGGGTGTTGGGTCCGAAGTTGCCGCGCCCGCGGTTGGACCCGGCGGTGAGGGTGTAGCCGCGCACGAAGTCCTCGCGTTGGTCGTCGCCCACATTGCGAAACTTGGGAATGAGAACCGCGTTGGGTCGACGCCCCCGGTAGTAGCGATCCTTGAAACCGTCGTGCACGCCGTAGCCTTTTACGCGGTAGTTGTGATCCATCAGGTTGTGCCCGAGTTCGCCGGAGTCGTTGCCCAGGCCGTTGGGGAAGCGATCGGAGGTGGAATTGAGCAGCACCAGGGATGTATTGATGGTCGACGCGTTGACGAAGATCACCCGGGCAAAGAACTCGGTGGTTTCGAGCGTGTTGGTGTCGATGACGCGAACTCCGGTCGCTCGTTCCTTTTTCTCATCATAGATGATGGAGTGCACCACCGAGAACGGTCGCATGGTGAGGCGGCCGGTGGCTTGGGCGGCGGGCAGGGTGGCGGAGTTGGAGGAGAAGTATCCGCCGTAGGGACAACCGCGATTGCAGCGAGCACGGTATTGGCAGGGACCGCGGCCGAGATGGGGCTGGGTCAGGTTGGCGGTGCGCGAGATGACGAGGTTGCGCTCGGGAAACGTGGACTCGATCTGCGCCTTCATGTGCTTCTCCACCGCGGTCATCTCCAGCGGCGGCAGGAACTCGCCGTCCGGCATTTGGGGCAGGCCATCGCGGTTGCCGGCAATGCCGACAAATTTTTCCACGTGGCTATACCAAGGGGCGAGATCGGCGTAGCGGATCGGCCAGTCGACACCGTGGCCATCGCGGGCGTTGGCTTCGAAATCGGCCTCGCCCCAGCGCTGCGTCCAACGGGCCCAGAGCAGGGACTTGCCGCCGACCTGGTAGCCTTTGATCCAGGAGAAAGGTTTTTTCTGAATGTAGGGGTGCTCGGCGTCGGGCACGAAGAAGTCGCGGTCGGCGTTGTTGACGGCTCCGACCTGAGTCAGGATCGGGTTGGCGCGTTTGAACTCGGGCGAGTTGATGCCGCGATAGGGGCGCTGCCAGGGCTCGAGCATGGCGGTGGGGTAGTCGCCGTGGGGCACGTCGCGGCCGCGTTCGAGCACGAGGGTATCGAGTCCCTTCTCGGTCAGTTCCTTCGCGGCCCAGCCGCCGGAAATGCCGGAACCGATGACGATGGCGTCGAACGTGTGGTCAGCTTGGCCTTTAATCGAAAGCGAGGGGGAAGTCATGGGAGGGAGGTGAACGCGAAGATCAGTGGGGGTGAGCTTCGAGATGTTGGCGGAGGAGATCCTTGCCGTAGTCGTTTCCGTTGGGCGTGCGGATGATCGTGTGGATGTGATCGCGGTTGGGACCGCGCGGATGGAGCATACGGGTGCCGACGGGATTTTGGTGATCGAACTCGATGAGAATGACCGGCGAGTGGATCCGGTAGTAGAAGACAGCATCATCCGCGGTGGTGCCGACCCAGGCGAACCAGGTCTCATCGAGGTGTTGTTCGATCTGGTCCATCCAGATGCCGGCGTGGCCATCGTTCAGGTTGCCGATGTAGTGCTCGATGAGGTGGAGGAAGTCGGCGCGTTGAGCCGGAGTGAAGTTGACGGCGGACACCCCGGCATAGTCGACGATGACGTTGTCGCTGGCAGCTTCCGCCTCGATCCTGTTGCGCTGTTTGTCGGGCGAGAGGGTGGCGGCGGCTTGTTGCTCGGCGGAGAGCGACTGCATGAACGCGAGGGCGTCGCCCTCTTCGTTGGCAAATAAGCGGTTGCCGCCGTATTTGCCGGTTTGGGCGTGGGCGGGTTCGGCGCCGAGAAAACTGGGGGTCATGACGACCTGATCGCCGAGCACGAAGGCGTTGATGACCAGGTGATGACCATCGATCTGCCAGCCCCACGGTTCGGTGGCGGACGGGATACCCATGATGGTGAAGAAGTAGAGTTCCTCGTCGAGATGGATGCCTCCGTTGCTGAGTTCCTTGAGGGTCTGGTCGGTCTTGCGGATGGCCTCCGTGAGGGCCAGGCCGCGGACGCTGAGGGTGGCGGCCATGAGGTTGCGGGCGGCCTCGCGTTGGGCGGTGTCCATCTCTTTCAGACTGGTGCCCTGGCGCACGTAGATGCCGTTATCGACATTGAACCAGCGCCGCCATTCGGAGTCGTCGACGGCGAACTGGGTTTTAAGGAGTTGGGTGGAGGTGAGGGAATTCAGGAAAGCCTCGCCGGCGGCGACGATGGCCTCGGTGGAAACGCCGGTGGCAGCGATGGGGAACAGGTCGGGTTCGATCCCCTCACTGGTCCGCACGCCGACAAAAGGTTCGTTGATCGCGGCGTATTCCCGATCGGCGAACCGCTTCTTCACGGCGAGGGCTCCCGCATTGTATTCGGACTGGGCGGATGCGGACACGAGTCCGAAGACTGCCAGCGCGAGGGGTAGGAGGAAGCGGGGCATGAAGAGGAACCTGGAGGAGCGGGAACGGTCTGGCGAAACCAAAAGCCTCCGCCAGCAGCGGAGGCCAAGGAAAGCGGAATGGGTCTGGAGGCAGGTTACACCTCGGAGTTCTTTTTCATGTAGTCGAGCAGCTCGTCGACCTGGCAGTGGCACAGCGCGGTGTAGGTGTCGGCGGCGCCGTAGTAGAGCGAGATGCGACCGGTCTTGGCGTCGGTGAGGGCGGACACGGGGAAGCAGACGTTGGGCACGAAGCCGCGGGTTTCGTAGTCCTCTTCCGGCGTCAGCAGATAATCACGGGTGCGCAGCAGGACTTTCTCGGGCTGGTCGATCGCGTGGAGTGATGCCCCGATGGAGTAGACGTAGCCGTTACAGGTGTTGGAGACACCGTGGTAGAAGACCAGCCAACCGGCCGTGGTCTCGATGGGAATGGGGCCGGCCCCAATCTTCATGCCCTGCCACCAACCGCTGCCGCCGGCCTGCATGACCATGCGGTGTTTGCCCCAGAAGGTGAGGTCCTTGGAGTGGCTGAGGATGACGTCACCGAACGGAGTGTGCGCGCTGTCGGACGGTCGGGAGAGAAGGACGTATTCGCCGTTGATCTTACGGGGGAAGAGCACGCCGTTGCGGTTGAACGGCATGAGGGGGTTTTCCATGCGGATGAACGTCTTGAAATCTTTCGTCCTCCCGAGCCCGATGGAAGCGCCGGGGAAGTCATCGCACCACGTGATGTAATACCAGCTGCCGATCTTCACCACGCGCGGATCGTAGGCGTAGGAAGGGGTAGCGGTCTTGCCGGCTTCATCGACCCAGCGGATCGGGCGATCCTTGATGGTAAACTTCAGTCCGTCGGCGGAGGTGCCGGCGTGAAGGGCGGCGCGGCCATTGCGGCCGTCGGCCCGGAAGACGCCGGCGAAGCCCTTACCGAAGGGCACAGGAGCAGAGTTGTAGATGCGGGAGGTGTTGGGGGTGGGGTTCCAGCCGATCAGGGGATTCGCGCCGCTCCGCCACATGACGTGCGAGTAACCGGTGGGTTTATCCTCCCAGGGAATGTTGGGCAGGTTGCGACCGATGATGGTGGTGGCGGATGGACGAGCGGACTTGGGCACGGTGGACGGGGTTTGAAGGCTGATGAAAGAAGGAGGAATTCAGATCGGCGGCAACT
>CAKZMS010000359.1 GCA_937128785.1 uncultured Opitutaceae bacterium
AGATTTTTGGCATCTACGTGATTTTCCACGGCCACTACAGTCCGGGGGGAGGCTTTCAGGGCGGCGGACTCCTGGCCGCGGCGGTCATCTTACTCCGACTGGGCGAGGGGACCGGCGGGGCACACCGCGAGCTTCCACCCTCGCTGACGCTGCCTCTCGGAGCCGTGGGTGTGCTAATCTACGCTGCGGTGGGAGTGGTTAATCTTTTTTACGGGGGCAACTTTCTCCAATACGACGCCGCTCCGGACTTGGGTGTCACCTCGGCCCAACTGCACTACTGGACGATCTTGCTGGTGGAGATTGGCGTGGGTTTGGCGGTGATGAGTGTTCTGGTGGCGATCTTCGATCGCCTGATGGAAGGAGTGGCGGATGACTGAGCTGGTGCACGACTATTACGCCTACTGGTTTTGCTTCGGACTCTTGACCCTCGGGCTCTATGGCATGCTGCTCAAACGGAACTTGGTGAAGAAGGTGATTGGCCTGTCGATCTTCCAAGTTTCGATCATCCTGTTTTTCATCATCGCGGCCTACAAGGACGGGGGCACGGTGCCGGTGTTGGATGAGCGGCTCGGCGTGGCCGAATCGGCTTACTACATCAATCCGCTGCCGCACACGCTGATGCTCACGGCAATTGTGGTGGGCGTGGCGACGCTCGGCGTGGCGTTCGCTCTGTTGATTCGCATTTACGGCAAGTACGGCACCCTCGATGAGGACGTGCTCATCGAAAGGATGAAATGATTCCGGATCACGTCGCGGTCATTTCCATCGTCGTCTTTCTGCTCACGGCGATCATCATTCCACTGGTCTCCCGGTGGGGAGACCGACTGCCCTACGCCATGGCGGTGGCGGCTTGCGCAGTGGTGTTCATCCTGAACGCGATAGGGCTGCCGGCAGTGTTGGCGGCCGGAGAGATCCACTATGCCCTGGGCGGTTGGGAACCCCCGATCGGGATCGAACTGGTGCTCGATCCCCTGTCCGCATTTTTTGTGCTGATGATATCCGGGGTAGCGGGTATCGTGTTGTGGCATTCGAGTCGCCCGGTACCGGCGGAACTGCCTGGCCGCGGGTCCGTGTTCTACAGTGCCGCGCTGCTCACCTTGGGCGCTTTGTCCGGCATGGTGCTCACCGGTGATCTGTTTAACCTCTACGTCTTCCTGGAGATCGCGGCTCTATCGGGCTATGCCCTCTTGGGCTCCGGCACGGCGCGGGCCGCGGCGGCGACATTTCGTTACCTCATCCTCGGCACGGTGGGGGCCTCGCTTTATCTGCTGGGTATCGGTCTGATCTTCCTCGAAACGGGCACGCTCAATATGGCCGATTTGAGCGCCATCCTGGCGGTGACCGGGCTGTCGCCCCTGCTGGTGATCGGCATCGTGTTTATTGTGGCGGGTATCGGCCTGAAGATGGCGCTCTTCCCGCTGCACCTGTGGCTGCCCGATGTTTACACGGCTGGTTCGACCACGGCCACCGCCCTCATCGCGCCGCTGGGCACCAAGGTCGCCGCCTACGTTTTGTTCCGCTTGTTGTTTTTCGTGCTGGAGCCGGATTGGGTGCGGGTAGATCTGCCTGTGACCACGGTCATCGGCTGGCTGGGCGCGGCGGGCATCGTCTGGGGGTCGATCATGGCGATCGCCCAGGACAATCTGCGTCGCATGCTGGCCTACAGCAGTGTGGCCCAGATCGGCTACATCGCCCTGGGCCTCGGGCTGGGTAATGCGCACGGCTTCATCGGCGCGATGCTGCACGCCCTCAACCACGCCTGCATGAAAGCCTGCCTCTTTCTGGTTTCAGGCAATCTGCGGGCGGCGGGGCGCAGTCAGTCCATTGCGGAACTGGACCACTCGCTGCAACGCAGCATGCCCTGGACGGCGGCCGCATTCACGTTGGCGGCCATTTCGATGATTGGGCTGCCTCCGTTGGCGGGCTTTTTCAGCAAGTGGTATCTGCTGCTGGGAAGTTGGGAGCAGGGGAGCTGGATCTTTTTGGCGGTGATCGTGATCAGCAGCCTGCTCAACGCCGTGTATTTTTTCCGCGTCATCGAGCGCATGTATTTGGCCGGGGGCGCTAAAACGGACGATAAAGCGCCGGAGCGGCTGGATCGGCACGTCAATCTCGTGGCGCCGGCCGTCGTCCTGGGGGTGGGGCTGCTGCTGCTCGGGTTCGCCAATGTCGTCATCGTCAACTTTTTGATCCGGCCGATGCTGCCGGGAGGATTCTAAACGGCCATGGACGTATCTCCAACCTACGATTCCTTTGTGCCCGCCGTCGCGGTGTTGGTGTCCCTGGTGGCCACCGGGCTGATCGTGCTCAGCGGCCGTTGGCCCAACCTGCGGGAAGGTTGGACGCTGCTGGCCGGCGTGGTGAAGTTTGGATGCGTGGTGTCGTTGCTGCCGGACGCGCTGGCGGGCCGGGCGGCGACCTTCACGGTTCAGGAAAGCGTGCCCGGGGTGGACCTGTCGTTGCGGGCGGACCCGCTCGGGGTCTTTTTTGCCCTGATCGCGTCCACGCTGTGGATTGTCACGTCCATCTATTCCATCGGCTACATGCGCGGCAATGGAGAGAAGCGTCAGACCCGTTTCTTTGCTTCGTTTGCGCTGAGTCTGTCCGCCACGATCGGAATCGCGTTCGCGGAGAACCTGCTGACATTCCTGATTTTCTACGAACTGCTGACTCTGGCGACGTATCCGCTGGTAGTGCACAAGGAGACGCCCGAGGCCATCCGGTCGGGTCGGATGTATCTGACCTATGCGCTCACGGCTGGCCTGTGTTTTCTCGTCGCCACCGCCTGGATCTATTTGGTCCAGGGCAACCTCGATTTTCACGCGGGGGGCATGTTGGAGTCGGGCCTGTTTTCGCCGGACGCCCTGCGGGGGCTGTTCGTCCTGTTCATGGTGGGAGTCGGCGTAAAGTCCGGCCTGATGCCGCTGCACAGCTGGCTGCCGGCGGCCATGGTGGCACCGACGCCGGTGAGTGCGTTGTTGCACGCGGTGGCGGTGGTGAAGTCCGGGGTGTTCGGCGTGATCCGGGTGGTCGGCTTCGTGTTCGGGCCGGAGTTGATGGCGGGAGCCGGCCTCGATGTGGTGCTGGCGATCGTGGCGGGCGCGACCATCCTGCTGGCGTCCATGATCGCGATGCGGCAGGACAATCTGAAAAAGCGGTTGGCGTATTCCACCGTCGGACACCTGTCCTACATCGTGCTTGGGGCGGCGATGCTGACCCCGGCCGGGTTTACCGGCGGACTGCTGCACATGGGGGCGCACGCTCTGATGAAAATCACGTTGTTCATGTGCGCGGGGGCCATCTACGTCCACATGCACAAGACCGAGGTGTCGCAACTCGACGGCATGGGCCGCGCGATGCCTTGGACGTTTGGGGCTTTTGCGGTCGGGGCGTTGGGCTTGGCGGGCATTCCGCCGATCAACGGATTCCTGAGTAAATACTACCTGGGACTCGGCGCGGTGGAAAGTGGCCAACTCGTGGTATTGGGCGTGTATCTGCTCAGCGGCCTGCTCAATGCGGTGTATTTCTTTCCGGTGGTCCTGCGCGGGTTTTTCCGACCGGCCCCCGCCTACGAGCGTTACAATGAAGCGTCACCATGGATGGTGGTGCCCCTGTGCCTCACGGCCGTGCTGGCGGTGGTCTTCGGGCTGTTCCCCGACTTGCTGGCCCCGATCTATTCCTTGGCGAGCGGAATCTCCGCCGAGATCCTGCCCACTTTCCCTCTCAATTCCCCATGAAAACCTGGCATTGGATCGCTCTCGGCGTGGTGACCGCGATTACGGTCGGCTTGCAGTTGTTTGGCCCGGAAAATCCGAAGGGCCATGCCTGGGACCGCATTCCGGCGTTTTATGCGCTGTTTGGCTTTGTCGGCTGTGTGCTGATCATCGTGGTGTCCAAGGCGCTGGGTAAAGCGGCGCTGCAGAAGAAGGAGGACTATTACGATGATTGAGAATTTACCTCCGTCGTTCGTGTTGCTGGCCGGCGCGGTGGTGCTCCTGGCCATGCCGATGCGGTTTCGGTCCGCAACCTTTGTCGGGTTTGCGGCGGGTTTGTCGATCTTGTTGATCGCGACAATCATCGGAACCTTGGCGGCTTTGGCGTGGTTGATGGCCTCGACCGTCTGCGGCATCACGGCGTCATCCGCAGCAACAACCAGAACAACGATATCGGTGACATGCGCACCGCGCGACCGCATCGACGTAAACGCCGCGTGG
>CAKZMS010000360.1 GCA_937128785.1 uncultured Opitutaceae bacterium
ACCAGGTCTCCGCCCAGTTGATCAAACGGGAGGTGCCCGATTCCTTCCGCGCCGGTGAGATTGGCGAGGCGTTCAAGCCGCGCACCCTTTCGACGGCCACGCTGCTGGGATTGGCGGGCTCAATCAACGTGCTCAGCCGCGTCGTCGAACGCGCCGATCCCCCCATTTCGCTGTCCCTGCTGCGCCGCTCCACGGAAGTCGCCGAGCAACGGGGCACGGACTACCTGTTCCTCACGGTTTCGGGCTACGACTCGGCTGAAGCCACCGTGGCCCTGGCCAACATTTGGTCCGAAGAGGTGGTCGATTACACCCGCGAGATGCAGTCACGGGAGAGTCGGGAAATCCGTCAATACCTCCAGCAGGAGCTGGATGCCAATCAGGCCGAACTCGAACGGGTGGGCAACGGCCTGCTCGAATATACGCAACGCGAGGGACTGGTCAGCATCGACAAACAAATTGACGCGCAACTGCGGGCCATCGGCGATCTGGACCTGCGCTACGATACGGCGCGTCTCGAGATCGACGCCATCGACGTGAAACTCAAGGGACTTGAGGCGGAGCTCCGCCGCCAAAGCCCCATGGCGGAAGAGTTGAAGACTGCGCGCGCGGCCCTCGCCGAGATCCGTAACCGCTATACGGATACAAACCCCATCGCCCTCGAGGCTGCCGAACGGGTGGCGGCGATCGAGGCCCAGCTGGATCTCGAAAGCCAGGTCACCGATGACGATCTCTCCCGTTTCGCCGGCACCTTTTTGGGCAATACCCTCTACCTCCAGATTCTCGAACTGCGCAGCCAACGGGAGGCCCAATCCAACAGCCTCGCGGAGCTGGAAAAACTGCGCGAAGCCGCTCGCACTGAATTACAATCGCTTCCGGCCAAAGAGCTCGGCATCGCGCAACTCACGCGCAACCGGTCATCGCTGGAAAGCACCCGCGATCTGTTGCTGAGTCGTCTCCGCGAAGCCGAGCTTTTTGAGGAGCGCGCTCCGGGTTACTATCAGCTGTTCTCGCCGGCCACCATCGAATCAGTCATCACGCGGGGCAAACCACTGAAGGTTACGATCTACGGCTTGCTGGGACTCGTGGCCGGAGGCGGTTTTGTCTTCGTGGCCGCCTTGGGACTGGAGTTGTTGGACAATCGTCTGCTCACCGGCCGGGAAGCCGCCAAGGCATGGGGACCCCCCCTGCTGGCTTCCCTGTCCGACACGCCCGGCGCCGACCCCACCCAAAAGGAGGATACCCGGCACCAACTCTGGTCCCGATGGCTGGGCCATACCCGCGAGGCCACCACCTGTCGGGTCATCTGGTCTCCTCTGGTGGACGCCAGCGAGGATCAATTGTGGGAGGCGCTGATCGCGGAGGCCCGCCGATTGCTGCCCCAACTGCTTATCGTCGACATGGGGGAAGGAGCCAGCGCGCTCCCCACGCTGAACGACCTGCCCGACGTCTCATTGGAAACCGCCCTGCGCGGCGACCGCACCCTGCAGCGCGCCGAAATTCCCGGGGGAGAACTTTCCATTGATGATGCCCAGGAAGTAGGGCGTCGGATTCAAGCCATCGCCGCATCGGGAAGACCTATCTGGGTGAGATTTACGGGACCGGTGCGCGAACCGCTGACGACTTTGGCCAGCCTTGGTTCCGCTGGGCTCATCGTCGTGCCGGCGAACTTGGGCTCGATTCCCTTCTGGCGGGAACAGGCGGCCCGGTATCGCGCCACCGTGGGGGCGGTGGGCGGTGTCGCCATGATTGGAGAAACGCCGTGGCACCAACGATGATTCGATCAATCGCGCTCGGGTTGGGTTTGCTGGGATGCCTCTCGCTGGCGGCTCAGGAAGTGGAGTCCGAGACGATTACCGAAGCGGATGTTTCGGAGCTGCCTACGACTTCATGGCGTCATTCCTACACCCTGGGCCCGGGGGACGTTCTGCACTTTGCCTTCTACGGTCGACCCGAACTCGACCGCAACGACGTGTGCGTGCAGCCCGATGGCTCGATCAGCTACCTGCAGGCCAGCGGCGTGCGCGCCGAGGGTCGCACGATCGATGAACTGCGCGATGAAATCAATCGGTTGCTC
>CAKZMS010000361.1 GCA_937128785.1 uncultured Opitutaceae bacterium
CCCCTGGCCGTCCAAGCCAACACCCCCCGCGCCGCCCGCGACGCCCAAGTGCAGTGCCGCAGCGTCCATCTCGGTGGCCGCCAGGCGCGTCACGAATCGCACTCCCGCCTCGCCGGTCCCGGGGCCCACTGCGACATGCTCGCCCTGACCGTGGCCAAGGAAGCGCAGGAGTTCGACCAACGCACGTTGCAGACCCACCAGGCACCGCACACCACCTCGGACTTGCTCTACAAGAACGCGTTGCTGGATACCGCGAAGACGATCTTCTCCGGTCTGATCGTGGTCGATCCGGATGCGCAGCAAACCGACGCTTACCAGACCAATCGCAATCTTCTGCTCTCCGACAAGGCCGAGGCCAACAGCCTGCCCGGACTCGAGATCCAGGCCAACGATGTGAAGTGCTCCCACGGCTCGACCTCCGGTCGTGTCCCCCAAGAGCAGGAATTCTACCTGCAGTCCCGCGGCATTGATCCGGCCAAGGCCCACGAATTGATCGTGTTTGGCTTCTTCGAGGAAGTATTGGAGAAACTGGAAAACGAGCACCTTCACGCGGTGCTCAGCGAACTCATCCAATCCAAGTTTAAGAAGTTATGAGCAGTCCGATGAAAGACCGCGATCGCACGCTGTCCCGCGATGTGACCGCCACGCAGATTCCTTCCGGCGACAAGCACGAACTCTCCGCCGGCTCCAAGGTATTCATTCACCAAGTGCTCGGTGGCAGCTACACGGTGCAGACCGATGTCGGCCTCTACAAACTCGACAGTCAAGACGCCGACGCGATCGGCGAAGAGGTTGTGGTGGAAACCGTCGAGGCCACCACCGCTGCCGATGGCTCTCCCGACCCGGAGGCTGTCTGGGACCAGCTCAAGAAGGTTTTCGACCCCGAGATCCCGGTGAACATCGTCGATCTCGGCCTCGTTTACTCGATGGACGTCATCAAGCTCGACGACGATCAGGGCTTCAAAGTCGAAGTAGCGATGACGTTGACGGCTCCGGGTTGCGGCATGGGTCCCGCCATCGCCGAAGACGCCAAATCCAAAATTATTTTGGTGCCCGGCGTCAGTCAGGCGGAGGTGAACCTCGTCTGGGAACCCGCCTGGACGCAGTCCATGATTTCAGAAGAAGGTAAAATGGTGCTCGGCTTGATCTGATCGATCCTCGACTGGCCCGCCCAAGCTGTCCCCTCGACTCGCAGCCATGGCAAATCACGAACGGGCGAAACGCTCGTATGCCCAACGCTATTGCTCCCTCCACGGTTTACCGGTGGAGAAATTCACTGATCATGTGTTTCGACGATCACTCCATGCGCCGCTGCGTTGGGCCTGGCCCCTGGTGGGCTGGCTCTTGAGGGATAGTTTCGAAATTGATCGCCAAACCGTGGCCACGGTGGGCCGATTCCATTCCCGGCGCGAACTGAGCGAGGAACTCATCGAATTTTCCTATCATCCCCGCAACCGCCACTTCAGCCGCCGCGTTGCCGGACAGCGCATCTCGACGAACCGATTGCGCAGCCTGTTGCGGAATCTGCCGGAGTAATTCAGCTCGGTTCTTTGCAATCCATTCAAACCGCCCCGATACGAATCAGATCTGAATGGGCGAAACGAGTTTCGTGACATCCATGTCGGATTTGTAACGGGATAGTCGGCCCGATGGCGTTTTATTGGCACACAACGTGCATGAAATGGTGAAGCATTCCCCTGGCCCGGGAATTCTCCCTCCAATCCGTCCACCATCACCATGGCATCTTCAACCAGGGCCCATTCCTACGCAGAGCGATACTGTGAATACCATGAGATCGATCCCAATCGCTTCACATCTCACCTACTGCGCTACTCGCTGCACGCTCCTCTCCGTTGGCTCTGGCCCGTAATTGGTTGGAGTCTACGCGATACCTACGAACTCGAACGCAACTGCGTGGAATCGATCGGAAAGCTGCGCCGCCGAGACGACGTCTATACCGAGCTGGCGGAATACTCCTACAATCCGATGAATACCGGCCTGCTGCGGCGAAAGCTTCGCCAACGCCTCTCCACCCGTCGAATCCTCAAGGCCCTCGCTTCTCTTCCTCGAGCGACTTCAGAAAAGGATTGAAGCGACCAGGGTCAGCCCGAGTCCCGTCAGCGAAATCGAAGACAAGACCACCGTCCAAGATTTAAGCGTGGTCTTTTCATCCCAACCGCACAGCCGGCTGACCAGCCAGAACCCGGAGTCATTAGCCCACGAAAGCGCCAAGCTGCCGTAGCCGATCGCAAGGAAGACCCACAATGGGCCTACCCCCCAACCCGTTTCACCAGCGGCGGCCGCCAGAATGCCGGTCGAGGTGATCATGGCGACGGTCGAGGAGCCTTGGGCCGCCTTGAGCACAGCGGCAACCACCCAGCCCAAGAGCACAACATTCAGGCTACTGTCCGAGGCCAGAGCAGCGACCGCTTCACCGATTCCAGCCGCCCG
>CAKZMS010000362.1 GCA_937128785.1 uncultured Opitutaceae bacterium
AAGATCGTCCATCGTTTCCTTGGGGTCTTCATAGGCCAGCCAGACCTGCCCGTTCGCATCCTCATACGCCTGCACTTTCAACGGCAGGAACAGGCCTGCACGCGGGTCGATTTGCATAGCAGGCGTCCCCAGCGCGGGGTTGCCGAAGATCAGCACCTGATTGGGCGGGATTGGCGTACCGACCTTTTCGGCCCCGGCTGCGTGGTCGATGCGCGCAAAGACGGTCGCGCCTGCGTTGCCCACAGCGGCTTCGAGGGCGTCCAGCGCCTCGGGTACGGATTTTGTGGATTCTACTTTGATGATATCGTCAGCCATTGCGGCAACTGCTCCTGCAAAAACGAAGGTAGTGGTCAGAATAAGGTTTCGCATCCTATTGATCTCCTGATGAATTTGGGGACAGTTTTCACAGGTTTGAGAGGGGTGACAATCACAAGTCTGGCATCGGCGGGGCTTTGCCGTTACAGGTGCGCCAACAAAGGACTTCGACATGCTGAAAACACGCATTATTCCCTGTCTGGATGTGACCGAAGGTCGCGTGGTCAAAGGCATCAAGTTCCAGGAGCTGCGCGATGCCGGTGATCCGGTTGAGTCCGCCAAGGCTTACGATGCCCAGGGCGCGGACGAATTGGTGTTTTTGGATATCACCGCCTCCAGTGACGGCCGCTCCATCATGCACGACGTGGTCGCCGCGACCGCCGAACAATGCTTCATGCCGCTCACCGTGGGCGGTGGTCTGCGCACCGTTGATGACATTGAGGCGATGCTGAAATCCGGGGCCGACAAAGTTTCCCTCAATACCGCCGCGATCAAAAACCCCGAATTGATTCGTCAGGCTTCCGAGCGATTCGGCGCTCAATGCATCGTGGTCGCAATCGACGCGAAGAGGGAACCTGACGGGAAATCATGGCGTGTCTACACCCATGGAGGGCGCAACCCGACCGAACTCGACGCCGAAGCTTGGGCCAAACAAGCGGTCGACTTGGGAGCCGGTGAAATCCTCCTCACCAGCATGGACTGCGATGGCATGAAGACGGGTTACGACGTCGGCCTCACGCGAAGCATCAGCGACGCGGTAAGCGTGCCGGTCATCGCCAGCGGTGGGGCGGGCGAACTCCCCCACTTTGCCGAAGCGCTCGAAGACGGTAGAGCCAGTGCGGTTTTAGCGGCCAGTCTTTTTCATTTTGGAGAGCTCACCGTTCCCCAAGTGAAGGATTATCTGCACGAACACGGGGTTCCCGTGCGCCACACCTGATTAACGTAGAGGTAACCCGCAGCTCGCCCTGCCCGGACAAGGTCACCTAGCTTAAGGGCATTCATGTCACGTCTGCCGATTCTGATACTTTTGGCCCTTGCGCTGCCCTTGGCGTCAGTCGCGGCAGATTCACGACCAAGGGTATTCGTCTTCACTGATATAAATATCGATCGAGGTGATCCCGATGACCGCCAGTCTTTGATCCACCTGTTCTGGTATGCTGACGAACTTGACATCCAAGGCGTCGTGCCCGAGCGCTGGAATGCCGAAGGCTATGAAGCCTGCGAACTTGTGGTTGAGAATTACGTCCACGATTACACCGAATTCGACTGGGGACGCCGTGGATATCCGGCACCGACCGTACTGCGGGACGTGATCGCTCGGGATCGCCGGGATGCGGAAACCAAACTTCGAGACGCCGTAGCGGCGGCCAGTCCGGACGATCCCCTACATGTATTGGTTTGGGGTAACATGAGCCTGGTGGGGGAATTTTTACGAGGCGCTCCGGATGCCACCGCCAGCATCCGATTACTCACCATCGGCACGCACCTGCTGATGGAGGAAAACACCCCGCACCTACCGGCGAACTGGGCGCGGGCCTCCCGGCCTTGTGAGCAACCCAACTGGAATGGTCGGGGGCGCAATGCCATCTTCAATGATTCCCGCTTTGATCAAATGTGGTGGCTGGAGATGAACTGGACTTACGAGGGCATGTTCAGCGGCGAAGAGCCCAAAGCGATCTTCGCGAAGCTTGGGGGATTCGGCGCCCTGGGACAGCACATGCACGCCGTCGTGAAGAATGAACCCTGGGCCCGCTACTTTCGGGTCGGAGCTACCCCCACCGTGCTTTATCTGATCGATCCGCGGCAGCGGAACGCCGCACCAACGACCGCCACTTGGGCAGGACGTTATACGCGGCCGTTTCCCGAGCATCGACCAAACTATTTTGCGGACGATGCAGGTTCCGTCGATTGGAACTATGCCGATCCCTGCGCCACTTGGGAGAACCATCCGGCGATGCGTGATGCGGCCAAGAGCACCCTCGAGGTCGAAAGACCCGCCATGTATGCGGCGCTGCTCCAGAAATTGAATTCGCTCTACTCGATCGGCTCACCCTGACGCTTTTTGTCTGCGGATTGGCAGCCTCTACTGTTCAAAGCCGGGCAGAAAGACGTAACAGAAATCCTGTTCGCGCCATACCCGCCGACTGACCACCAGCCTCAGTTCCGCCGCGGTCGACAGGTCTCCCGGCAAGACGAAGACCAGAGGGATGAGTTCGCCTTCCGGCTTCGGCAGCACAAAGAAGTCGTTAACGGGATGGATCCGGGGACGATCGCGAACCTCGAGGGAGACCCGCACTCCGTCATGTTTCTCCGCCGCGGGATCAGCCGGAAACTCGTGCATGCCGAACTGCAGGTTGACCTTCTT
>CAKZMS010000363.1 GCA_937128785.1 uncultured Opitutaceae bacterium
CATGTCGAACCATTTTCACGTGCTTCTGCGGGTGCCGAAACTTGAGAATCCATCGGATCAGGAATTGCTCCGGCGATACGAGGTGCTCTACCCGAAACCGACCCGCTATCAAACCGCCAAGCTCGAGGTGATCAAAAGTCAGCTGCGGAAGGGAGGGAAGGAAGCTGATGCTTGGAGAGCTAAACAATTGGCGCTGATGGGGGATGTCTCTCCGTTCATGAAGCTACTGAAGCAAAGGTTTTCCGTATGGTATAATCGATCGCATCAACGCTACGGGACTTTGTGGTCGGAACGATTTAAGAGCGTTTTGGTGGAAGCGAAATCAGGAGTGATGCGCACCATGGCTGCCTACATTGATTTGAATGCCGTGCGCTCAGGCGACGTCGTGGATCCCAAAGACTATCGATTTTGTGGCTATGGAGAGGCTGTTGCCGGGAACGCTGCCGCTCGATCAGGTCTGTCTTGGCTACTCGAAGGCCCGGCTCGGGCGAACTGGAAACAAGCCCAAGCTAGCTATCGCCAGACATTGTTTGGTAAGGGGTCCTCCCCCAAGGAGAACAAGCAGCGACTAAGTGCGAAGGATTTGAAACGGGTGGTCGCCTCACAGGGAAGACTGCCAATCTCGACTGTCCTTCGTTGCCGTATTCGTTATTTCTCGGATGGCGCCGTGCTCGGGAGCAAGGAGTATGTCCAAGCACAACTTCAAAGATATCGTGCCACGACCGGCCGCCGGGAACGGACCCAGCCACGCCCGCTGCCTGAGGTTACCGATTGGGGCGATATCACCACCTTGCGCGGCTTGCGCCGATCCCCTTTTGGCTAGGGCTTTGGACTGAAGGTCAGAACACCACCAACGATACCGCGATGAACTATGAGTGATCGGCTGCGTCCCCGAATCAGTCAAAAGGGCGTGAAAGTGGGTGGATCTTGCTTTCCCTCGGTTATTTAAGCGTGGCCTTCGTCGGGACGGGCCATAGCTAGGAGGCATGTATCAAAGTTATTTCGGCCTCTCCGAGATGCCGTTTAACATCACCCCGGATCCCAAGTTTCTCTACTTGAGTCCCACTCACCAAGAGGCCCTGCAGCACCTTCTCTACGGACTGCAGGAACGGAAGGGTTTTATCGTCTTAGTGGGGGAGGTGGGCTGCGGGAAAACCACGCTCTGTCGTCGCCTTCTCAACGAGATTGAAGGTTCTCACTGGGATACGGCTTTGATCCTAAATCCGCGCATCAGTGAAACCGAAATGCTCAAGGCCATTCTCGGTGAGTTGGGGGAGCAGGCGCGTGAAGGAGGGCTGCATGACTTGATCGAGCAGATGCAGGAGGTGTTGCTGCAGCGCATCACTCAAGGGCGGGAAATCGTGCTCATCATCGATGAAGCCCAGAACCTGTCCTTCGAGGTGCTCGAGCAGATTCGTCTCATTTCGAACCTCGAGACCGACAAACAAAAGCTGCTGCAGATCATTCTGATGGGCCAACCGGAGCTTAAGGACATCCTCGCGCTGCCCGAACTCCGCCAACTCCGCCAACGCATTCTGGTCCACTATGAACTCAATCCTCTGACCAAGGATGACGTTTCACACTACATTCGACATCGGCTCTCCCTGGCCGGCAGCCAAGGGCGCCCTCAGTTCACGAATTGGGCTTCCCGGAAGAGCCACCGCTACTCCAAGGGCATTCCCCGTATCATCAACAACGTTTGCGACAAGGCGCTCCTCGCCTCCTACATTCGGGATGCTGATGAGGTGAACTACTGGGACGTTCGACGCGCCATCAAGGACGTCAAAAAACTCACTTTCTAGCCACCCCCTGTCATGAGTTTAATCAACGAAGCACTGAAAAAGGCGCAGAAGCAGCGGGAGGCTGAGGCGGCAGCGAAAGAGGGGAAGGTTCCCGCACCAGTGCCGGGCGCCCCGACCGCGCCACCAGCTCCACCTCCTCCACCGGAGGCGCCTCCCTCAGCCGCACCAGAGCCCGCGCCTGAATCCGAACCGGAGCCCAAATCCACGCCCAAGCCGGAACCAGCGGCTGCTACTCAAACTTCCCCTGCTACGTCCCACATGCCTGCATCAACGGCAGGTCATTCCCGGTCGCGTCGAGGGGGCTCAGGCAAAGGGTTGGTCGCCGCTGCTACCGTCGTTGTAATGGGTGCGATCGGTTGGGTCCTTTTCTCCGGTGATGGCGAGGCCGTCGATGCGGATAGGGTTGCCGCGGTTTCAGCCGAAACCGAATTACCCACAACACAGACGGTAAAACCGACCGAGTCTCCCCATGCAGCAGCATCGCAGGTAAGTGAGTCAACGGTTCCGGTGGAAACCCCACCTCGCGACAATCCGCCGCCGACACAACCCGCCCCGCAACCAGAATCAGCAACTCCTCAACCAACCGAAGCCCCGGCCCCGGTTGAGACCGTTCGGTTTGTGCTACCGGAGTCATCTTCACCTCCCGCCGCAACCGCGGTCAGTCCTGAGCCGATCCCCGTTGTTTCGGCGACTGCACCGGAGCCGCGAATCGCGTCGGCGCCACAGACTGTCCCTGCTGCCCAGTCGGCTCCGCCCCCATCTGACTTGCGGTCCACTCGGCCTGCCGCGCAGGTGAGCAGCTCAGTCACGACTCCGGTGCCGAGCTCCCGTGAAACCATTCCGGTAGTCCAGAGCGTTCCGCAACCTCAGCCGCGCCCCGGCGATACACAGGCCCAAGTTGCGACCAACTTCCCGAGCGCACCGGCCGGGACGGGTTCGGTAGTGATTTTGCAAGAAACTCCCTCGTCGCCGGCTGCCGTGGAAACGACGGCCACGTTGGCGCCGGATCCGGCGGTGTTGGCTTATCTGGAAACTGCCCGGGTGACTGGGGTGCGCGCTTCAGCAACCGATCCCAAGGTGCTGATGAACAGTCGAGTCTATCGCCTGAACGACGTAGTGGACCGAACCTTGCAACTGAGGATCACCCAGATCGAATCCCGTCAGCTGCAGTTCTCCGATCCGCGCGGATTTGTCTACACGAAGAGTTTCTAGTTAAGAGTATCCAGCTCTTAGATACTAGTCGAAGGGGCGCGGACAGCCGGCAGGTCGGAAAGTCTTAACTACGTCTCCGGCTTCACTAACACTGTCAGGACACGGACCTCGTGGGGCTTCGGGGCTCTGGTGGTTCGGTACTGGAAAGGGGATCACGTTGTAAATTGTGAATTCCGCCCCGCATTCACGGAGCTCCATTCACAATTTCACAACATGACCCCGGGGGCGTTCGAACACTGGCTGGCTGGCTAATTGGAGGCGTCTGCGGGAACCACTTTGAGATCCACGAGCTTCCACGGGAAGTTGTCGAGGGGAGTGATGTTGTAGTGTAACACGTCCGGGCTGATCAGCTTGGTATTGGTGTAGTGGTAGATCGGCATGACGGGCATCTCCTCAAGCAAGATCTTTTCCATGCGGTTGTAGATCGCGAATCGCGCTTCGTTGTTCGGGGCGTCCAAGGCCTGTTCGAGCATCAGATCAAATTCGGGGTTGCCCCAGCCGGTGTCGTTATTGCCGCCGCCGGTTTTCCAAAGATCGAGAAAGACGTGGGGGTCAACATAGTCGGCGATCCAGCCTGCCCGGGAAACCTGGAAGTGCAAATTATCCTGCGCATCGAGGTAGACCTTCCATTCTTGATTATAGAGGCCGATGTTGATGCCGAGGTTCTCCCGCCACATTTGCTGAATCGCCTCGGCGACGGTGCGGTGTTTTTCGGAAGTGTTGTAGAGCAGCTCAGTCGGGGGAAACCCTTCGCCGCCGGGATAACCCGCCTCCGCCAGGAGTCTTTGGGCCTCGGCCAGATTCGCGTCAAAGGGGTGCTCACTGACGTAGTCGAGAATCCCCGGAGGGACCATATGGTAGGCGGGGCTTTCGTTCGCCAGCGTGATGTTCTCCACAATGGCGGTGCGATCGATCGCGTAGGCCAAGGCTTGGCGCACGCGCACGTCGTCGAAAGGTTCGCGGGTGGTATTGAACCGGTAGTAATACACTCCGTGATAGGGCATGGTGCGGATGCTCTCCGGGTTCTCTCGCTGGTAGGTCCTGATCTTGGACAACGGCACTTCATTGGTGACGTGCAATTGCCCGGTGCGGAACATCCTTTCCTCCGTGTCGATGCTCTCGATCGGGTAGAAATGGACTTCGTCCAACTTCACGGTGTCGCGATCCCAGTAGGTGGGTGAACGCTCCGCGACGAGCTTGCGATTGGTCTGCCAGGACTTGAGCCGGAACGAGCCGTTACCGACGAAGTTCTCGGGGCGGGTCCACGCCGTACCTTTGCGCTCCAAGCCGCCAAATTGTTCCACCACGCGAATCGGCACGGGATACCAAGCATAGTGGTTCATCGCGTGTAACAGAAACGGCGTCCGTTGACGCAGGGTCAGTTGGAGGGTGTGATCGTCGAGGGCCTTAAATCCGGTTTTGTTAAAGTCATCAATCTTGCCGTTCAGGTAGTCTTCGGCGCCGACGACCTTAAACAGCATATAGGAGTATTCAGCGGCGATGGTGGGCGTGAGCATCCGCTTGTAGGTGCCCACAAAATCATGCGCGGTGACCGTATCGCCGTTGGACCACTTCGCCTCGGGATTCAGGTTGAAAGTGTAGACTAGGCCATCCTCCGAAATGTCCCAGGTCTGAGCCACTCCGGGCACCACGTTGAGATCGGGATCTTCGCTGACCAGCCCTTCGAAAAGCGCCTTAATAATGCGGTGTTCGACCACCCCGGTCACGGCGGCGGGATCCAAGTCCTGCGGCTCGGCTCCGTTGCCGAAGTGAAGGATCTTCAGGCCATCGGGATTCGAGTTGGAGGAACTTCCTCCGCAACCCGCGAGGAACGTGAGAGAGGCAACCGATAAACTGACGGACAGAAGCAAACGCATACGGGCACGTTGAAGGGAGTCGCGGCGGAGGCAACTCCGGGGAGTGGGTTCCACGGGGGGCAGGGACCGGCGGGAGGGGGCAGATCGAGTCGGGGCGGTGAAGCAGGGGGGGCCGTCGGAGT
>CAKZMS010000364.1 GCA_937128785.1 uncultured Opitutaceae bacterium
CCCGGGCGGCGGGGAAGCCGAAATCGGAATACGCCCGGGACATTCACTACCATGAGGAGCTGAAACTTTGGGAGCGCCGCGTTACCGCCACCTGGAACGTGGTGTATCGGGTGAATCAAAACTACACCTTTTCCACCTCCAAGGAACAGGGCCTTAATCTGGAAACCCTGGAAGGTTTCCACTTTATCGACAAAGGCCTGCCGGCCCATCCCCCACCCCATGGGTTCAAGGACGTCCGACTCACCTACCCGATTTTCTATTCTGAAAGGGTCGAGACTTTTGAAGAGCTCGAGCGGTTGCAGGAACTCTTCATCGCCAACCTCTTCTTTATCTACGATCCCTACAGCTGGGTGGCCCGGCGCAACTCCCGCTTTCGCGGTGGTCATATCGAAGCCTGTCGCGAACACATCAAAGGAAGCCGGATTTACGTCACGGATCGCCAGTGGTTCGATGAGGTCCTGGCGCGGTTTCTCTCCGACGTAACGACGATCAAACTGGAGGGGGCAGATGAGATCTACTCGCTGCACATGCTGAGCAAACGGATCTGGGAAACCCCTCGGACCCTCGGATTGGGCTTCGACCCGCTCAATTGGAACCGCAAGGAGAAGCGCGAAGCCAAGGACGCTCCCCAAGCCAAGGGTAGATCGAACATCAACGAATCCCCTCGAGGCTTTCGCTATGCGCTGATCGATGCCTACCAGCGGTATGGCGATGAGTTGGTGAACCGCATCCGCACCCAGTTGCTCACCGCGAAGGAGAATCGCCAAAAGATCAACGGCCGGGCCATGCTCATGACTACCATCGAGGAGTTGTCCGGCCTGACTTGGCGGGAATTCGAGAATCGTGCCACGGAAACTCAGGATGCCCACCTGGCGGAACACCTTGTGACCGGCGGGCTTTGACTACACCCGCGGTCGAAGCGCCGTTCCGCGGTGCGGGGAAAACTGAGCGGTTTCATTTTTTTGGGACTTTCCTGGGAATGGGCGAAATGAAAGAGTTCGGGCATGCCTTCCTCTGATCGCATTCTGGTCGCCCTTTCCGGGGGCGTCGACAGCGCCGTCGCCGCTCTTCTCCTGCAGGAGTCCGGTGCCGACGTTGAAGCGGCCTACATGAAGAACTGGATCAATGAGGACGAGATCATCGGAGACTGCCCCTGGGAGCAGGATATCGTCGACGCTCGCGCGGTGGCTGAACATTTGGGCATTCCTTTTCGGGTGGTGAACTTGATGGAGGAATATCGGGAGCGAGTCGTCGCCTACCTCCTTGATGGTTACCAACGGGGGCTTACGCCCAATCCCGATGTGATGTGCAATCGCGACATCAAGTTTGGCGTATTCGCCCAGTGGGCACACGATCACGGATTCGATGCCGTCGCCACCGGTCATTACGCCCAGCGCCGGCCACAACCGGACGGCACGTGGCAACTGCTGGAAGGCGCCGATCCCAATAAGGATCAGACCTACTTCCTCGCCCTTCTCGAACAAGCCCAACTCGCGGCCGCCCGCTTCCCCATCGGCCACCTCGAAAAACCCGCATTACGCCAAGTCGCCGCCGAAGCCGGCCTGCCCAATGCCACCAAAAAGGACAGCCAGGGCATCTGTTTCATCGGCCAGGTAAAGATGCAGGATTTCCTCCGGGAGTATGTGCCGGACCAGCCCGGCCCCATCATGCGAGCCACCGACGAGACCTTGCTCGGCGAGCACCGTGGCCTCCACTACTTCACCTTGGGGCAGCGCAAGGGCATCGGCGTACCGTCCAACACGGATGGCAAGGCTTACGTGGTGGTCGGCAAACGGGCGGAGGACCATGCCTTGCTGGTGGCATTCGATGAGCCGGAAGCTCCGGGACTTTTCACCCAGGAAGTCAGCGTGCATTCTCTGCGCTGGAACACCCCCACTCCACCTGAAGGCGTAAGGGAGCTGGAAGGCAAAGTCCGCTACCGCGATCCCCGGGTGCGCCTGCAATTTGCGGCGGACCCAGCCAACCCCACCCGGGCCCGGATTCGTTTTACCGAGCCCCAACGCGGGCTGGCGGCGGGACAAATTTTGGCTCTCTACGACGGCAACCGGCTCATTGGGGGCGGAGTGTATGCTTAAGGCCCTCAGATTGGATTGAGAAAATCGTCGTGCAACCCCGACGACCTTGGCCAATTATATGATTCTCATCTCGCTTCTGAAACCGCCTCCCTCCCTCTCGCACCTTTGAAGACTCAATATCTCCTGCTCGTCTGGTATGCCGGATTCGTGGTGTCTTCGTTGGCCTACCTCAGTGTGATGCATCAGACGCGGGCGGATGCTCGGATTGATGAAGCCGTATTCGCGGCGATTCGAACCAAGGCCACTCTTGAAACGGATCTGCCCAAAGCCCGTCAGGTCGCACTTGACGCGATCGCCCTCCTGGAATCGACCGAAGGCACGACCCACTCCGCGGATCGCTTTCACTTGTTCTACGTCGGCTTCGCCTTCCTGGGTTCCCTCCCCCTAGCCGCCTATGCCGGCCAATCCATGCGCGACAAACTCTTCGTTACACGACCGGCGAACATGCCCCACATTGTCTACTGGACCCTTTTTGGCGTCTCCACCCGCCGCACCGCCGTCCGCTACATGTGGCTTTCGGTGGCGCTGGCCTTTGTTTCCGCGGCCGTCTCGCTTATAACCCCCATCGGATACCTCGGTCTGTTCTCCCTGGTGACCGCCTACCTCTACCAATACGCCATCGAGTGGGTCGACAAGAACGCCTACTGGGCCAACCAGACCCGGGTCCCCTTCCCGATGGGCTGACGCTCAGGCCCTAAATCACCCACCCAATCGAGTTTTGCACTTCATCGGAAATTCTCTTCACCTGAAACCCACTCGACTCCCCAAGGCTCATCACCGCTAGACTTCCGCCGCCCATGAATATCCAAAAACCGCTCCTGGTCATCTACCTGATCTTCGTCGTGGGTTCCTTCAGCTTCCTGATCTATACCAACCAGCTGGTGCGCTCGACCCAGTTTGCCCCCGATAGTTTCGAGCGGATGCGCGAGGCCGTGCAACATACCCGCTCCATCGAGGATGCCCGCGAAAACATCAACCGCTACATCACGCTGGTTGAGATGAGTGAGCAGATCGCCGCCGAGCGCGCCCGGATGAACTCTCTCTACGTCTGGTTCGCGATCGTAATGTCACTGCCCCTCGCCGCCTATACCGGTCAGAGCATGCGGGATAAATTGTTCGTCACTCGGCCGGCGAATATGCCGCGCATCGTCTTTTGGACCCTGTGGGGCGTCAGCACCCGCAAGACTGCTATCCGCTACATGCGGTTATCCATCCTGCTCGCGGCGGTTTCACTCGGACTGGCTTACTTCAATCCCATGGGTTTCCTCGGGATCTTCGCCCTCATTACCGCGGCCCTCTACCGCTACGCCGTCAAGTGGGTGGACGACAATTCCTACTGGGCCAACGCCACCCGCGCTCCGTTCTAAGTAGGTAGATGGCAGCATCCCCCCGCAAACTCGTGGTCGGTGGCGTCCTTTTCCCCGGCTTCGAACTTCTGGATATCTTCGGACCGCTGGAGCTCTTTGGCCTGCTCCGAGACAAAGTTGAAATCACCCTGATCGGCGAGCAGGCCGGTCCCGTGCCCAGTGCCCAAGGACCTTCCGCCATCATAGACCAAGCGTTTGCGCAGGTGGAGTCGGTCGATGTTCTGCTTATCCCCGGCGGCTTCGGAGTTCGCCAAGTAGTGGAGCACCCGGAAGTCCTCGAATCCCTCAAACGACTTCATGCGGGCGCCCAATTTACGGCGAGTATCTGCACTGGATCCGCCCTGCTGGCCCGCGCCGGATTACTGGACGGTCGCAAGGCGACCACCAACAAACTGTCGTTCGATTTTCCCGTCGCCCAGGGCCCCCGGGTCGATTGGCAACGCCGCGCTCGCTGGGTCGAGGCCGGCAACATCTTTACCGCCTCCGGGGTGTCCGCCGGAATGGACATGGCGCTTGCGCTCATCCAACGCATCTGGGATCGCTCCACCGCCAAACGCGCGGCACTGGAAGCCGAGTATATTTGGAACGAGGACCCCGACCACGATCCGTTTGCGCCTGAGTGAAGTTCAGGCGCCAAGTTCCAAGCGTCGGAAAACCTCCGAAGTTCCAAGTAACAAGTATCAAGAGGAGGAAGTGCGCGACACCCTACGGGGTCATGTTGTGAAAATGTGCAACGCAGCGCAGCGGAGTTCGCATTTTACAACGTGCCCCCCTTTTCGCGTCCGCCCTCCATTCCGCTCCCTCCAACAGGGCGTCAGATAAAGCGAACGATCACCCGGTGGCCTCGATGATCCCGGTTCATTGGACATTGAATTTGGGGCATTGAGCATTGGACATTGGTCATTGGTCATTAGTCACGGGCCATTGGTCATTCGCGCGCTCCGCGCGCCTCACCCTTTTACCAGCAGCACGTTCACCGCGAAGGCGATGAACACGAGGCCGAGGGCACGATCCACCCAAACCCCCATCCGTAGGTAGCTCCGCCGCAATGCTGGCCGCGTAAACACCAGTGCCACCAGACTGAACCACCCAAACGTCCAGATGGCCATCCACGCACCATACACCGCCTGCCAGCCCCGCGAGGTTTCCGGGCTCACCAACACGGTGTAGAGCGTGATAAAAAACAGCGCTGCCTTCGGATTGAGCACATTGGTCAGAAACCCCCGGCGCCAGGCGCCCCGTTTAGGCCCCGATGAAACTCCCTCCTCGACCACCATTTCCCCCGGCCCTCGCGACCGCAGTGCCCGCCACCCCATCCAGGCCAGATAGGCAGCGCCGAGGACTTTGAGCACCCCAAATACTGTCGGCGAGTTGCGCACCACCAGTCCCAGTCCCAACAGCGCATAGCTCACATGCACCAGGATGCCACAGCCGATGCCCGAGGCGCTTCGCAGTGCGGTGGCCCGCCCGTAGCGCAGGCTTTGGCGTAGGATCAGGGTAAAGTCCGGACCGGGACTGGCCACGGCCAACCCGTGCGCCACGGCAATCGCCCCAAACTCAATCCAAACCTCGGAAGACATCAGCGGAGATTGCCGCGTCCCCGCCAAACCATGCGAGAACCAAGCGGAGGCAATCTCCGAAGTTCCAAGTTCCAAGTATCAAGAGGAGGCGGTGCGCGACGACCTGCGGGGTCGACGTCGTTAAAACGTTCTACGCAGCGCAGCGGAGTAAACGTTTTCTGACTCGACCCCTTTTCGCGTCCGCTCTTCATGCCGCTCCCGCCAGCACGACCCCAGAGAACGACAACGATCGCCTGGCGGCGGCACTACTCCGGTTCTTTGCCCATTCGCGCGTCCGGCGCGCCCGCCTACAAATCCGGCGGCACCGTCGCCAAGGCTTCTTCGATGGTCGTGATGCCTTCCTTGACCTTCAACATGGAGTCCTGGTGGAGGGTTTTCATGCCGTTGCGTTGGCAAATCTTTTTGAGGACCGCCGAGTCGGCTTCCTTATTGATCGCTTCGACCAACTCTTCATTGGTGGTCATCAACTCGTGCACGCCCACCCGGCCTTTATAGCCGGAGCCGTTACACTTGGGACAACCCTTGGGGTTGGCTTCAAAAATCTGCCCCGACCAGCCGAGGGTCTCTTCCAGCACGGCTTTCATCCGACCTTCGGGTTCGATGGCTTGTTTGCACTGTTTGCACACGCGGCGCATCAGCCGCTGGGCGCACACGCAAACCAGTGACGAGGAAATCATGAACGGCTCCACGCCCATATCGGTCAGACGAGCGACGGTAGATGGAGCGTCGTTGGTATGCAGAGTGGAGATCAGCAAGTGACCGGTCAGCGCGGCCTCAACCGCGATGTTGGCGGTCTCCTTATCCCGAATCTCACCCACCAGAATGATGTCGGGATCCTGTCGCAGGAAGGCGCGCAGCGCGGTGGCGAACGTCAGCCCGATCTGCCGGTGCATCTGCATCTGATTAATCCCCGCGAGCGTATATTCAATGGGGTCCTCGGCCGTCCGGATGACAAAATCGGGAGAATTGATCTCGTTGAGCGCCGAATACAGCGTCATCGACTTGCCTGAACCGGTCGGGCCGCAGTGTAGGATCATCCCGTAGGGCGATTTGATCGCCTCCCGGTAGCGGCCCAGATTCTCATCGGAAAACCCAAGGGCATTCATCGGCAAAGTGGACTTCTGCTTGTCGAGAATACGCATCACCACGCCTTCACCGTGATTAAGCGGCGCGGTGGAGACACGAAGATCAATATCGATCCCCTTGCGCGTGTATTGCTTGAAGACAATCCGACCGTCCTGCGGCATGCGGCGCTCGGCGATATCGAGGTTGCACATGATCTTCAGACGGGCGACAAGCGCCGGGCCGACCTTGGAGGGCAGGCGCAGTTTCTCCTGGCACACGCCGTCGATGCGGTAGCGCACGATGACTTCGTGCTCCCAGGGTTCGATATGGATGTCAGAGGTGCCGGCAAAATAGGCGTCCTCAATGATGCGGTTGGAAAGATCGATGATCGGCCCCGATTCCTCATCGGTCAGATCATCATCACTGAGCTCGGCATCGGGGGCGAACTCCATGCCGATCGCATCCACCACATCGGCAAAGTCCGTGGGCTCGGCGTCCTCTTTGTTGAACTTCTCAACGATGTCGGCCTCGCGGCCCAGCAGCCGCACCACTTCCAGTCC
>CAKZMS010000365.1 GCA_937128785.1 uncultured Opitutaceae bacterium
GAAGCGGGGATTTCGATCGCGCCGTGATAGAGGCGTTTCGCAGCATCCGTCCCATCGGCCCACCTCCCACCGGACGGGCAGAAGTGTTCAGCACGGTCATCCGATTGACGGAAGGGTGAGGGCAGCAGTCCGGTTGGCCGTGCCATCCGAAGCTTGAGTTCACCCGATTTCGGGGGAACCGCGCTAAGCGCGGCGAAGGATGGTGGACCCTAGCGGGATCGAACCGCTGACCTCCTCAATGCCATTGAGGCGCTCTTCCAGCTGAGCTAAGGGCCCGGAAGAAGGGCGAGATTTCCGGTTGGGCAGGTGAAGGCAAGGAGTTTTTTCCGGGAACTTAAGAAACGTGCCGCGTTGTCCGATTGCCAGCGGGCCTAGGATTACTCACAGTCTTTCTTTCATGTCCGCACCAAACACCAAGCCAGCCACCATTCTAATCATCGATGACGACGACGAGATCCGCTATTCGCTCGGCCGGGTATTGTCCTCCGGCGATTTCGAAATCAAGGAGGCCGGCAGTGGTGAAGACGGCGTCGCCATGGTGAAGGAGGGGCCGTTCCCGGATTTGATTTTCCTCGATATTCGCATGGGCGGAATGAGTGGCATCGAGGCGCTGCAACATATTCGAGGGGCCAATCCCAAGCAGATGGTGGTGCTGATGACCGCATTCGGCACGGCGCAGACCGCGATCGAGGCGATGAAGTTCGGTGCGTTTGACTACATCATGAAGCCGTTCGATCCGGCCAAGGTTCTGTCTCTGGCCGAGACCGCCCTGCAGGCCAACGCCGAGATGAAGGCGGTGGGTGACTACAAACCCACGATCAACAGCGAGGACTACAAGGAGGGTATAGTCGGCTCCTCGCCGGCGATGCAGGAGGTGTTCAAAGTCATCGGCCAGGTCACGGCGAGTGATGTGACGGTGATGATCACCGGGGAAAGCGGCACCGGCAAAGAACTCGTCGCCCGCTCGATCTGCCAACACAGCCACCGTTCCGGGAAGCCGTTCATTGCCGTAAACTGCGCGGCCATCCCGGACAATCTTATCGAGAGTGAATTGTTCGGCCACGAGAAAGGCTCATTCACCGGCGCCACCACGCAACGACAGGGAAAATTTGAGCTCTGTGATGGTGGTACCATTTTTCTGGATGAGATCGGTGACATGGCCCTGGCCACGCAGACCAAGATCTTGCGGGTGCTACAGCAGGGGGAAATGCAGCGGGTGGGGGGCACCCATACCATCAAGGTGGATGTGCGCATCATCGCGGCGACCAACAAAAACCTCGAGGAAATGGTCGAGGAGAAGGAGTTCCGCGAAGACCTCTATTATCGCCTGAACGTTGTGCGCATCAAAATGCCGCCGCTGCGGGATCGGGAAAGCGATATTCCCCAGATCGTGGACTTCTGCCTGCAGAACCTGGTCAAAGAGCGCAAAACCCGCGTGTCCAAGGTATCGCCGGAAACCCTCGACATTCTCGGTCGCCACACTTGGCCCGGCAACGTGCGAGAACTGGAGAACGTGGTCTATCGCAGTGCGGTGATCGCCCAGGGAGACGCAATTCTGCCGAAAGATCTGCCTGCGGAAATCCTCTCCGCCGTGGGAGCCACGGCCGCGCCGTTTGAAACCGGAACCGAAAAGTCAGAAGACAGCGCTTCAGATTCGAGCAACGACACTGGAGCAGCCAGTGGCCCCGGGCCCGATAGTGGTCTTTCCGTCGATCAAGCCCTGGACTTTCTGCATGCCCAACTCAGCGAATCCGAAGGGCCCATCGGGGCCCGCCTTGAGGAAGAGATGGTCAAACGGGTGTTGGCGGCCGTGAGGGGCAATCAGGCCCGCGCCGCCGAAAAACTCGGCATGACGCGCACGACGTTGCGCAAACGGATCGAGACCTACGGCCTGAAGGACTGAACAAACCCGCAGGGGGAGGACGGTGTTAATCCCCGAATCCTTCGGGGTGTGCTTTATGCCAGGCCCAGGCGGTTTCTACAATGGGTTCGATCGAAGGGTATTTAACCTCCCAACCGAGCTCGGTCTTGGCTTTGGCCGAGTCGGCGTAAAGAGCCGGAGGATCACCGGCGCGACGCTCGGACATCTCGTAGGGAACCTTGAGCCCGGAGACTTTTTCCACGGCCTGA
>CAKZMS010000366.1 GCA_937128785.1 uncultured Opitutaceae bacterium
GGGGGGGGGGGTGGGGGGGGCCGGGGGGGACGGGGAGGGCCGCCAAGAGGACCTTCCGAAGCTGCGCAAGGAGGGCGAGAAGGAGGAGAAGCTCGTCGCGGACCAGCGCGACGCGGACATCAACGCCCGCGCCGAGAAGCTGGAGAAGGACCTCGCCGAGCTTGAGGCTGAGGGTGCTAAGGCCGATGTGAAGCGCAAGGTCAAGGACGGCGCTGAGCGTGAGATGGCGACCCTGCGCAAGCGCGCAGACGCCGAGATCGAGCGCCTCGACAACGTGTTCGACCGCTTCCAGAACCTCAAGGTCCAGGACCTTGAGGGCGATGAGCTGCTGTACCGCGAGCTCTCCCGCCGCTACGGCGTGAACCGCCTCAAAAAGGCCGGCTACAATCCCAATGGCTACGAAGACATCGAGGATATGATCTCCAAGGAGACAGACCTCGATGCCGTGATCATCGCGACTCCCGACTTCTGGCACGCGCCTCACACCAACCTGTGCCTCAAGGCCGGCATCAACGTGTATTGCGAAAAGATGATGGCCCACACCGCGGAGGCGGCCCGCTCCATGGTCGTAGCCGAACGGGAGTCCGGCAAGCTGCTGCAGATCGGCCACCAACGCCGAAGCAACCCGCGTTACCTCCACGCGCTCAACAACATCATCACCAAGGCCAAGATCCCGGGCCGCATCACCAATATCAACGGCCAGTGGAACCGCGCGGTTTCGGAGGATCTCGGCTTCCCCAAGCGTTACGAGATCCCGGCTGAGACGCTGCAACGTTATGGCTTCAAGGACATGCACCAGTTCCGCAACTGGCGCTGGTTCCGTGACCTGTCCGGTGGTCCCATCTCCGACCTCGGTGCCCATCAAATCGACATCTTCAACTGGTTCCTCGGCACCGGTCCCAAGAGCGTCATGGCTTCCGGCGGATCCGACTACTACTCCAGCCGCGAATGGTATGACAACGTCATGGCCATCTTCGAATACGACACCAATGATGGTCCGGTCCGGGCATTCTACCAGGTGCTCACCACCACGAGTGCCGGTGGCGGGTATTTTGAGCAGTTCATGGGTGACGAGGGCTCGGTTAAAATCTCCGAGAACCCCAGTCTCACCAAGGTCTACCGCGAAGACCGCGCCCCGGCCTGGGACAAATGGATCGATCTCAAATACCTGCAGCAGCCGGCCATGCCCCCGCCGGCCGAGGATGCCACGGTCGATGTCCGCGGGACCGCTCCGCTTGTCGCTTACGATCTGCCGGTTGTGCTCAACAAGCCGCTGCATCAACCTCACCTCGAGAACTTCTTCGGTGCCGTGCGCGGCGAAAACGAGTTGAACTGCGACGGCGCCCACGCTTTCGAAAGCGAAGCTCCCATCTTCAAGGTCAATCCAGCGGTCGCGGCTCGCACCACGATCGAAATGAAGCCGGAAGATTTTAAGGCCTGAACCGGAACTCTTCTCCCGCCTCTCCCTCTCACTCTTACATGAAAATCCACACCCTCTCCGCCCTCCTCGCCGCTGCTGCGATCACGACCACCGCTTCCGCGGAAATGACCGTGCTCGAACTCGAGTTTCCTCCGCCCAAGGTCACCAGCACGCCGGCGCCCATCCGTCTGCCCCACCTCGAGGCCCCGAATGCCAAGGCGCCCGCTATCAGCGTGCCCGCCGACGTCACCAACGTGGCTGCCGGCAAAACGGTCACCTCTTCCGACCCCTGGCCGATCATCGGTGAACTCGATATGGTCACCGACGGCGACAAAGAATCCGAAGACGGTTACTACGTTGAGTTGGGCGAAATGCAGCAATGGGTGCAGGTGGATCTCGAAGCCCCGACTGAAATCTACGGCATCGGCCTGTGGCACTACCACGCCCAGCCCCGCGCGTATTTGGATGTGATCATCCAGGTGTCCGACGACCCGGAATTCGGCGAAGGTGTCACCACCATTTTCAACAACGATCACGACGACTCCTCCGGCATGGGCCAAGGCAAGGACCCCGCCTACATTGAGAAAAACCATGGACGTCTGATTCCCGGCAACAAAACCGTTGGTCGTTACGTTCGGTTTTACTCCAACGGCAACACCAGCGACGGCCTGAATCACTACATCGAAGTGGAAGTCTTTGGCCGATCAGCCGAATAAGCGCGCTTGGTGGATTTTAACCGTGCTGGCGATCATCGTCGGCACGGGATGGCGGGCGGCTCATCTGGAAAACCGCCCCCTGCATGCCGATGAGGCCGTGCAGGCTTGGCAGACGTGGCAACTTCTCGAAGGAGAAGGCTACCGTTACGATCCGTGGGACCGACATGGTCCCACGCTTTATTTTGGCTCCGCCTGGCTGCACCGGCTCCAGGGCGGCGACAGCACAACCTACGACGATCGGGCGGCTCGGCGCTACGCCTTGGCCGCGGGAATCGCGACTTTGGTGCTGGTCGGGTTTGGCGCCCGGGCCGCCGGGTTCATCGGGGGCACCGGTGCCCTGGCCGTGGCGTTGCTGGCGTTCGAAACCTTCACCTCCCTCTACCACACCTATTTCGTGCAGGAGGCGTCACTCGCCTTCCTGATTTGGGCGTTCATTTTCCTGGCCCTGCGGGGGGATGCGACGAAGCCGATCCTTCATTTTCTGTTTCTCGGCGCACTGGCAGGTTTGGCTCAGGCGACCAAAGCGACCACCCCACTCTATCTTCTAATCGCCATCGGCTCGTTGAGGCTAACCCGGGAGAAGTCGACGCCTCCCATCGCTCCCAAGTATTGGCTCGTCGCGCTGGCGGGAGCATTGATTCCTTTCAGTCTTTTCTACTCAAGTTGGGGATCCCACCCCATCGGAATCTGGGACGGAGTCCGCACCTATTTTCTGCAAGCCGAACGACTCGAAGGCACTCCTCATGTCTACCCCTGGTGGCATTACTTGCGAACGTTGGGGATCATCCCTTCCGGCGGTCCTCACTGGGGGCAGTATCTTCTGATCCTGTTGGGGCTCACCGGCGCCGGACTGGCGCTCAGCGGCCAGGCCACCCGCGCCCACAGGGTGACCGCATTGTTCACGCTCGGTACCTTTTTGGCGCTCTCGGCGATTCCCTACAAAACTCCCTGGCTCCTGCTTACCCCTTTGATCGGACTGGTGATTCTTGCCGGCACCGCGTTGGCGAAAATGGCCGGTATCAATCGTCTGGCTACGATCGGCGCTCTCGTGTTGTTGGCCATCACCGGCTGGCAGTCTCTGCACAAAAGCCGGTTGGCGCTGGATCGCTATCCTGGCGACGTGCGCAACCCGTATTTCTATGTGCAGGCTCCCCGTGGTTTGCTCAAACTCCCCGCCCGTATCGATCAACTCCAGGCCGCCACCGACAAGCCATTGCGGGTGGCAGTCATCAGCGGGGAACACGCGTGGCCTTTGCCGTGGTATCTGCGGAACCATTCGCAGGTGGGATACTTTGGAGAGTTGCCGGCCACGCCGGACCACTGGGATGTCGTGGTGTGGGATAGCCAGCTGGGTGACGCTCCGCCTGCCTTGGAAGCCTTTCCGATCGCCGAGATTCACGGCCTGCGGCCAAACGTCTTACTTTTCACCTTCATCCAACAGGAGCCGTGGGAGCGCGTTTTCCCGCCCCTCAATAACGTCGAATGAAACCGGCACCTTCCTCGATCATCCGCTTGATGGGACTGGAACTGCTCGAGCGGTTCGAGCACGAGGCCATGAACACCCGGTTCGTGCTGCATTTGGGCGAAACTCCAGATGGCAATGCGCTCCGTCCCATCGCCGAGGAAGCCTTTCGGCTACTCGATCGGATTGAAGAAAAACTGAGTTTTTATCAGGAGGGCAGCGACGTCACGCGCATCAACCGCGCCGCCCCCGGCGAAAGCTTTCGGATCGATGAGCTCACGCATCGCTGCCTGCTTCAGGCCGTAGAGGTTTCAGCGGCCACGAATGGCGCCTTTGATCCGTTCGCCGGCCACGCGGCGCTCGGGGCAAAAAATCAAACCATCCCCCATCATCTCTCCGGCATTCAGCTACCGACTGAAGATGACGATGCGCCGGTTTTGTCGATCGACCCGGAACAACCCATGGTCACCAAACTTGAAGGCTGCCGCTGGTTGGATCTGGGCGCTGTGGGAAAAGGTGCCGCGCTGGATGCCTTGGCCGAACTACTCCAGGAGTGGGAGCTGAAATCGGCCGTTCTCAGCGGCGGCGGTTCCAGTCTCCTGGTATTTGGGTCGGCCCCAGACCAGGTTGATTCGGCGTGGAGTTTGAGTCTGCCCCAGTCCCCCGGAAACCCTACGCTAAAGCTCGATGCACCGTTCGCCCTCGGAGCTTCCGGCGATGGCTTCCAACCCGGCCACATCATCAGCTCGGACCCCACGGCCGAGACTCGCCCGCAGTCGCTTGTCCTGGCCCCCAATGCCGCCCTCGCCGATGCGCTCTCTACCGCGGCCATCCTCATGTCCGATGAAGCACTCCGGGAAGTCATGGGCGACGAGCCCGGGTTCGGCGTATTCGCCACCCACGCTCAATCCGCTCCCCTGACGGCCGGCCACCTCGCGGAGAAAGTGGAGCGGGTCGGTCCGGAATTGAGCCTCGTCATTCCTTGCTGGTGTGAATCGCAGCGCCTTCCCGGCTTCTTGCGGGAGTTGTGCGAAGCCATAAAACAGTCCCACTCCCCCGTCGAAATCATCGTCGTTGACGATGGTTCGCCGGCACCGGAACCAGAACTCACGCGGACCGAAATTGAGCAGCTCCGTCGGGACTTCTCGTTTCTGCAGCCCATGGCGGCTCCCGCGGTCCATTTGGGCAAAGGCGGAGCCATCTATCATGGCTGGCGCCAGGCTTCGTCGACGTCCCGCTGGTTGGGGTTTGTCGACGCCGATGGCGCCGTTCCATCTGCGGCCGTTTTGGCCGGAATCAAACTGGCTTTTTCCCAGAAGAACGAACTCCCGATCATCGCGGCCAACCGCTACCACCACGATTCCTCGCTTCCGGTGAAGCGAGATTGGATCAGGCAACAAACCGGAGGCTGGTTTGCCCGTTGGGCCCGACGAAAACTGGGACTCGAGGCGCACGACAGCCAATGCGGTTTCAAACTTCTGCCCGCTCAATGGTGGCGAACCCGTGATGAGAAAAAATGGCAAGAGGCCGGCTATGCCTTCGACTTGGAACTATTGTTGGCGGCCCAAGCTGATGACATTCCACTCCAGAATCTGAATATCACGTGGACTGAGATCGGCGGCTCCAATGTCGGTCTGCGCGATGGCTGGGAGCTCGTACAAACGGTGCGGCGGCTTGCGCGCCCTCGTAGCCTCCGGGACTGAACCCACTACAATAACTCCCCCTGTTCTTCACCGGTGCCGAGTTTTGATTGATCGAGAAATCCGCCGTATTTCGTGACCCATTCATCGAGCTTTTTGAAGTAAAACTTCGGATCGTAGGGCGCTTGCACGGGATCGAAATCGATCACCGACCGGGCACGTTGCCAATTCGTGGTCTGTCCTTTCTGCCGGGGTTGAATGTAGTAGCTCACCCGATCTCCCATGCGCGGCCGGGGATTCATCTTCAGCGCCACCTCGGCAGGGGCACGACGAGGCTTTCCTCCTTCCGCCACAAACTTCTCATAGCTCTCGGGATTTAAACTCAGCGTCTCGGTCTTCGCCAGCTCCTCGACCGGCAAGCGCAGGGCTTCAATCTCTGCCCGGTAGTGCAAAACAAGCTCAGTCGGTTCCTCTCCGCCGGCCCCCAATAAATTAGAGATGAGACTCTGACTTAGCCGCTTCAAATACGGTTCGATTCCCCGGGACCGCAAAGCACTCCCCCGCAGCGTAATCTTCTCCCCATCATACAGGGCGTAGTTCTTGGCCTTGTAGCAGAACATCGACTCGTAACGACCATCGTATTCCAGATCAATTCCGTCCGGCAGGATCTCCGAGACCTTTTCCAACAAAACTTCGGGGGCGCTAAAGTGCTCCTCACTGGATACATATATTCCATCCGTATCTGCTTCCAAGATGGTCGCACCCAACGCCGTGAGACGATCAATCAGGGATTGGAGCAGTTCCCGGCCTTGCCGCGTGACCTCGGCCGCCAGTTCACCATCGCCAAAGCGCGCCCCGGAAAAGCCTAAGTAGCCGTAGAAGGAATTGATCAGGATTTTGAAACTGGCCTGGCGGGCCTCCGCTTCCGCCCGTTCATCCGCATCATCAGCCGTGCGAGCCAACGACTTGTAGCGGAGGCGGTATTCCCGGAGGTTTTGCAGCAATGGGATAAAAACCCCGAGGACATCATTCGCGGGATTACGCGCCATGCGCAGCAACAGACTCGGATAGAGCGAAGCGACGTCAAAGTGCAGCACGTGCCGGAATACACCTTCCTGGAAACTACGGGTATAGCCGCCTTCAAAGGGCGCCACCGGCGGCGGCACGGGCGTGGATTGGCGAGCGTGATAGTAGTGCTCCAAGAAGAGCAGGTCTATCTTCCCGGTGGTTCCGCGGAGCGTGGCTTCCTGGAACATGATGGGGAAGGTCCGCACTTGTTCAAAATAAGTGGGAAGCAATCGGTCCGCGATGCCCTTGGTTTCGCGTAGATCGTCGGCCAAGTAAGCCAGGAAGGCCGTCCGATCCTGGGCAAAGGCGGTCTGGATTTCATTACCCGGCAGATACGTGCGACCGCCGCCATCGGCCGGAGTGATCCCGAAATGCCGCGCTACATCCTTCAGTCCAAAGGCGGTGAGTTCGCGGGTCGTGATATCGTAGAGCTGCACCAACAGGAAGGTATCGACGATCGTTCGCCCCGGGAGATCACAGCGGGGGAAATCAATCCAACGCTCCGCCACCTTGAGGCGGCTGTTGCGAAATTTCGCCACCTGACCAAACCGCCCCCAGGCACAACGCACGCGGTGCCGTTTCGCCCGCTTCCGCAGGAAGTCCAAATCGAATTTGAAAATATTGTGACCTTCAATCGTGTCCGGATCCTCTTCCGTAATCAGCTCATTGAGCCGCTCGAGGAGCGCCTTTTCCCCCGTATCCGAGACTTCGTCGATCACGAGGGTGCGATCGCGATCACCGAACCTCAGTCCGATAGCTAGGACCCGATCCTCCGGTTTGAGGGGATCACTGAAATCTCCATCGCTGGAGGCCGTCTCGATATCCAACTGACAGCGCCGTAGTTCGTTGAATTTTACCTCGGCGAAAAGCCGTTGGCGGGTGCGGAGGAGATACTGCGACTCCAGTGGCGTAACCGAATCCACCGCCACCTTGCCCCGCAGGGACCGGATCGTCGCTTGATGCTCGGATAACGATGCCGTCTCGATCAGGCGGTTGAAAGCCGCTGTGCCGGCAAGCTCGCTGACAGTCAGTTCCGTCGGCAACGGGCTATCCGGTTCACCTCCGAGCCACGCAAACCAATGCCCCGGCTCCGAGGATTCGATGCGGTTCCCGCCGTCGTTGCGGGTGGTCCAGACGACACCGTCACCATCGACCCAGACACCGCATAGAGCCTGAGCACCCATGGCCAAAAGTCGCGGAGGATTAAATCCCGCGGTAGTAGACGGCCATAATCGCCACCAGCACGATCGCCAGGATTACGGCCATAAACAAACCAGCCCGCCCCCGTTGACGATAGCCGATGCCAGCGAGTGCACTCAGGGCAAGCCAACAGACCAACTTCACAATGGCCCAGGCCGGAAATCCGTAACCCATTTTGTGCAACAGCCCCACGCCACTGATGAGCTGCAAGACACTGGCAATGCCCGTGATCATGAGGACTTTTTTCCGCGTATCGGGTGAACCGGCGAATCCGTAGAAAATACCTCCCGTGAGTACGATCAGGGAAAATATGTGGAGGACGTGGTAGAATGCTGGGGAGAACATGGTAGGAGAAAAAATCACACCCCACTCGTGCCGTATGTCCAAAGGCTCAGGACCTTTTTACATTAAGGTGGGCACCTCCAGCAGCGGCTCCTGCCTTCCGATTTACGGCCCGGCATTCACCACCACCTCTCGGTTCCCGGAGAATCTCAAAGGCGAAGAGCGGTAGAAGACACCTCGAACACAGCAGGGTGTGACCAGCAAACGTAGGTGCCCCCACCCGTTCGTCAAATGCTAAGACCCGGTAATCCGGCCGCTCTCTCTCCGCCTACGAAACCGACGGTTCAAGATGCTCGATCACCAACTCCTGCACCGTCGCCAAAAAGAGATAACACATGAAATAGCGCCGTTGCTCTTCCGGCATCATCTCGAGTTCCACCTCGCCTGACTCGAGAACCTCGTCAGCGATTTCTTCCAGGAATTGATCCTTCAAACGCAATCGCACCGCGGCACATGCCCGGAGAATGGCATCGGCGTTGTCCTCATCAAAATTAACGACCCCGGACGAAAAGAAATCGGAATCGAACAAGGCCAGCAGACTTTGCACATCACCATTCTGGGCGGCGACCAATTCATCGCGCCAATTCTCCCGCAGGTCTTCGTCGATTCGCTCCAGTTGCACCGGCGCCGCCAGCTGATCGTCCAATGAGTCGCTGACGGATTTGATGACATCCAACAGCGGAGCCACCACGGCCAAACTCAGTTTTACTTCAATCCGTTTCATTGCGTTCCAATATCGCCGTCAGGTGCCATTGCTGCAGGACAAAGGCAAAATGCTCCGCTTGCTCACGCAACCCGCACCAGACCACCGAGCGGCCATCCTCATGCACCTCCAACATGTGCTTGCGGGCCCGAGGCTCGCTGAAGCCAAACACCTTGCGGAACACGAGCACGACATAGCTCATCAAATTCACGGGATCGTTGAGCACGACCACCTTCCACGGTCCACTGAGGGCGGTGGCCTCGGCAGATTCCTCCACCGGTGCAGTGGTTGTTT